>NZ_WEKT01000015.1:0-78985 GCF_009874545.1 Vibrio eleionomae
CTATTAGAGATATATCTAGAAATAAAATGGCTATTCCACAAAAAATTTAACATTTATTTATCATTTATGAATAAATAAAATTTATATTAAGGTATGTTTATATAAAACATTTTAATGATATTGGTTATCATTACCAAAAACAAAAAACCGACTAAGATACATAACCTACACCACCGTACAGCATTTTATCCTGCCAAATATGCATTATTAACACTTTAATCCGAACAACATACTTAACTAAAAATATTCACCATAATGCTGACAGATTTGAACCCAAAGTTTACAGGCACAAAAATACGGCGTTTAATATGAAAATTTGTGAAATTTATGGAACAAAATACTTTGGACATATTGCGTCCCTAAAAAGGACTCAGAATGATATGTTGTATATTAAGAATGCAATTAATAAAAAACTCTTTAATATAACGAACGAAGTACACTAATAGAGAGTTATTTAATATATTATAATAGTTAATTCCAACCATTTTGATTTGACAAATAATAGGTAAAATAAAAACACCGTATTATTAATAGTTAAATATGGCTATTAATTTCTGGTATTTTTATATTACTACTATTTTTAATTTCTAGAGGAATAGACAGTACTGCTATATTAATACTAATATTTAATTTCTATTAATAATAATATTAGTCACATTATCTCAGGAACAACATTTATATACGTCGAAAGAGAATGAACATTCTTGCCGTGATTGAACGTAACTTAAGCTCCTTGATGAAGCTTCGAATCATGCATCTTGAGATCATTTGGGTATAGACATGACGTTGGAAAACACCAGCACGCTTCTAGTTTTCATAGTACCACTACGCTTCCCGTTAACCCTGCCTGACAAAATGCAATATGATGCATAATACCATTAATTATTTCGTAACGCTAAATAACTTTTACAGAATATGTGTAGCGCCGCACAAGTTAACACCTGACATCAAATCAATAGAGCTCATATATTATAACTTAATCGTACAAAAAGCCCTTTCTAGACAGCTCTAGAAAGGGCTTTTGAAACATGGGGCATTGATGCTATTGGTCTGTTACACCGCTACATCATCATAAAGAGGCACTTGAGTCAGCTCGGTCACTTCATCAATGTATTGACGAACCTTTTCTGGGAACAGCACACCTTTCACTGCCGTGTAGTTACGCAAGAAAGGATAAAGATTGATATCATCATATGAAAGCTGACCACCACGAGAAGACGGTAAGGTTAACCAAGTTAATTGTTCAAGCTTCGCGTTAATCTGTTGGATGTATTCTTCACTGTGGGCTAGCGCATCTTCAAAACTCATATCAATCATTGCGGTCTTGTTTTTGGTAAACCAAGCGCGAGCTTCTGCAGTCTCAAATTCAGGCAAGTTCAATTTGAACCAGCGTGGATACAGCAACACTGACGCAAGAAATCCCGTCTCTTTTAGCCATTGAGAAACTTGGTCGGCTTGTTGTGCTGGTTGAATAGTCGATGTGCCGTCAAAGTTATCGAGATACTGAACAATATCTAGACTTTCTCCCATATAACTACCATCCGGTTTTTGCAGTATAGGAACCATGTTTGCCCCTACTTTGCTGATGCGAGCATCCACATCGTGATTTTGCAAAAAGACCCATTCCACATCGAGTTTTTTGTATCCTGCCGCCATGGTTGCTTTTACACAAAATGGACAGTGGTGAAAAATGAAAAGTTTCATGATCATTCCTATCTTGTTGAGCATGAAACCAGTTTACGCGTACAAATGAAACGCAACAAGAGTCATAGCTATTGAGAATCTGTCTTACCTAGTGAGCAAGATCACTTCATGACGAAATAATTAATTCAAAGTAGCCTTGAATGAAACATTTTAAACAACACAGTTTCTCCCTCGCTTTTTCCCCAAATAAAGGGCTCTATCGGAGATCTTTAATAGTTCTTGAATACTGTCCGATTGTGTTGACGATGCCACCCCCTGAGTAATCGTTATCGAAATCTTTTTTTTTCGGTGTTGAATAACATTATGTTCCACTTTTTGCCTTATACGTTCAGCAATGATAAGAGCAGCTTGGTGGCTTGTATCTGGGAGAAAGATGACAAACTCTTCTCCTCCCATTCTCGCAAATACATCTTTATCACGCAGATTTTTATTAATGCATTTTACCGTTTGTTTGAGTACGGCATCACCACCGTCATGCCCGTAATCGTCATTGACCGCTTTAAAATGATCAAAATCGATAGATATTAACGAAAACACCCAATCATGTTCACTATGCTGTTGTTTAAGTTCTTTTACTCTATTGAGCAAGAAGCGACGGTTATATGTACCAGTCAAAGGATCGGTTGTGGATTCCTTCTCTAATTGAAGCTCCATATTCTTACGGTCGGTAATATTGATCACTTGCCCCGACCATAAAACCGATCCCTCTCCCTGCTGTATTGGAGAAGACTGGAAGTAATACCATTGCGTTTTGTCATCACGCGTTATCCTAAATTCACATTCGGCATCAGACATATCTAAAAATGACTGATCAACCACATTAAGAATATTTTTCACATCATCAGGGTGAATTACCTCAAACACCCGCAATGCATCTTCAGCAGCAACTTTCGGAGACACACCAAAAACATGTTCAAATTCTTGACTCACATATGGAAATGACATGTGTCCATCCGCTTTTTTTTCAAATTGATAGATAACGCCAGGAGGTAGCAGTGACAGACTTTTAAGATGCTGATTAAGAGTAATAAATTCTGATAGATCAATAACCGACCCCACGAAATAAGCAGGTTCATCACCACTATCTACATAACGGATACGGTCCACAAGCCACACGCTCTCGCCATTTGCTTTGGTAAATCGATACTCACAGTCCATAATCGGATGATAAGAACGTTCTTTAGTTAATTCCGTACACCGTTGGTATTCTGCCAAATCTTCTTCAGCGATGTGGGAGCACCACCAGTGGGGTTTTCCGACCAATTCCTCAGCGGAGTAACCCAAAAGACGCTCAACACCACTACTTACAAACAAAATCTTTGCGTCTCTATCACTCGCCATTTTATAAATAACTGATGGCGACAATGCCATTAGTTCATCGAGTTGCTCCTGTAACTTTTCCAGCTCTAGTTGAGCCATTTTGGATCGGTTGATATCAATACGAGCACCAAACACCCATTCGGGTTCTCCATTGGATAACCTCGATACCACTCGCCCAATGTCTTTGACCCAAATCCACTCCCCTTCATGATTTAAAACGGGAGATTCAAGTTCAAAATACGCCTCTTTACCGACGTAATGAGCATTTAATTTTTGTGCTAAAAGATGATGATAATCTGGATGCAGGTGGTCTTGCCAGGTTTTATAAGTAACTGGTGCAATCGATTCTAATGAATAACCTAAGATATTGGCCCACAGTTCATTTACATGTAGTTCGTCGGAAGTTATGTTCCATTCCCACGTTGCAATACGGGCACTATCAAGAATGTTGATCATCTTATCATTTGGTGAGCTACTATTATCTGTGGCATGCTTTAAGCTAACAATAAACTCTTGTTGTCCATCGACTTTGGCTACACAGGTAACATTACCTGAATAGACTTGCTCCTCAAACTCGATATATACATCAATTCGAAATTGTTTCTGCAGTATTTCTTTCAGAGATGGAAACTTTATCTGTTGTTGATTCCTATACGATATGACTAATTCATCAATATTACGTAGTGACAGATCATCAAACGAATGGGTAGATGCGATTAGTCGTCCTTGTTCATTAAACACCAGAGACATGGTATGCATAGCTTGGAATCTCAATTGCCAGTAACAAAGTAAGTGTAGACAAAACTATTCAAGCACGACGAATTAGAAGAGCAATGAGAAAAAAGGTCATCAAAAAGATGACCTTAATTAAAATGAGTGAAATAAGAGAGTTAGTTTGAAGACTGTTTCTCAACCAGAGAAGCCATTACTGTTTCACGGTTATCTAAATACTCGTTCAACCCAGCTTTACGCAGCAGACATGATGGGCATTCACCACAACCATCACCAATAATGCCGTTATAACACGTCAATGTATGTTCACGTACTAAATCTAAAGCATCATTTTGATCGGCTAACGCCCAAGTTTCTGCTTTATTCAACCACATCAATGGGGTACGAATTTCTAACGCGCGATCCATTCCCTGCACCAAGGCACTATTCATGGCTTTCACAAAATCATCACGGCAATCTGGGTACCCTGAAAAATCGGTTTCGCATACACCAGTGATTACGGTGTCTGCACCAATTTGATAAGCGTAGATACCGGCCAGAGTTAGAAACAGAATATTACGGCCAGGAACAAATGAATTCGGTAATCCATTTTCTTGCAGTTCATTAGAAACAGGAATGTCATCACGAGTAAGAGAGCTGATTGCTAACTCATTGAGTAAGCCAACATCCATAACTTTATGCGCAGCAACGCCTAATTTCTTAGCTGTATCTTGTGCAACTTGGATCTCTTGCTTATGACGTTGACCATAGTCAAAGGTAATCGCATGAACCTCGTCAAACTCGTTCAACGCTTGCACTAGGCAAGTTGTAGAGTCTTGCCCACCACTGAATACAACAACCGCTTTTTTCATGATTTAGTTCCTTACGCAATACTAAGATATTTGTGGGTCTGCACTGATAAACGCCAATTACGGGCAATACAGGTATCGATACATAACTGAGTTGCACGCGCTTTTTGGCTGATAGGTTGCAAAGCAATCACAGTATGCGCAGGCACGTTGGCTTTGACAATGAGCTCATCAAGGTTATCTATATCTTTTTGGGTAGCGACCGGATGTTTGATCTCATTCGCTCTTAATAGGGCGCTATCCAATACTGGAAGTTTCCCTTTCATCGCCACTTTAGGTGACACTGTAACCCATGTATTATCTGATGCTAATACTTCACTAGTACCACTTGTTTCAATCTGACAACGACAATCAATGGCTTCAAATGCATCCGTTAATGGTCTTAAATCAAAAATACATGGCTCACCACCTGTGATAACAATATGCTTGGCGGTATAACCTTTCTCGCGATAGCGCGCAATAACTTGTTCAGCACTTGCTGAGCACCACGTTGGGTTATCCGCTGTCTTTGACAGAATAATGTCAAATGAGGTTTCATCCGATGGTGTGGCATCCCACGTCTGCTTAGTATCACACCAAGCACAACCAACCGGACAACCTTGCAAACGAACAAAGACAGCAGGCACGCCGGTAAACACGCCCTCACCTTGGATCGTTTCAAACATTTCGTTAATTTTATACACGATGATTGTTGCCTAACTCAATTACAAAAAATGCAGGGGGCTGACCTTAATGTATGGATCGCAAGAGGTCAAATTAAACATGCTTTTTATCACCATTTTCTTAACTATATAGCCCTGCGACGGCATTTCATCTCAATTCGAATCAAGGTAAGATAGGAGCATCATTCAACTTAAAGAAATGTTGACGTGATCTCGAATCGTTGAACATCGCTCGATCTAAGGGGAAACCCTCATGTAAGTATTGAGCATTCCCTACACATTTCTGTTCATCGACCGAGCCATTTATCCTTGGTATTCAATTTTCGCGCTGTGATTAGGTCTAATATGTATAAAATTATCGCTTTAGATATGGATGGCACCCTACTAAATAGCCAAAAGCAAATTTCTCCTCGCACGAAAGAAGCGATTGCAAAAGCCCAACAACAAGGCATCCGTGTTGTACTCGCCTCTGGCCGTCCAATCGAAGGCATCCGTAACCAACTTGCAGAACTTAACATTGCCTCAGATAGCGATTTCGTTCTTTATTACAATGGATCAATTGTAGAAAACGTGGGGACTGGTGAAATTATTCATCAAGATATTATTACCGGTAAAGATGCCAAGCAAATTGCTCGTATGGCCAAAGAATTAGGCGTACATACTCACGCGTTTAGCCAAATCCATGGTTTGATCACCCCAAAAAACAGTCGCTATACGGATGTTGAAGCAGAGATTAATGGCATCACCATCACTGAGATGGATTTTGAACAACTGGAAGATGATCACCCTATTATCAAATCCATGATCATCGATGAACCAGAGTTACTTGCTAAAGCGATAGAACAGATGCCTGCGGAGTTACAGCAACAATTTACCATGGTAAAAAGCGCTCCATACTTCCTTGAATTCTTAAATCCCAATAGTAATAAAGGTGTTGGTTTAAAAGCAGTAGCCGATTACCTTAATGTCTCCGCTGAAGAAGTGATCAGTATGGGCGATGCTGGTAATGATTTACACATGCTCCATTACGCAGGCCTTGGCATTGCCATGGCTAACGCAATGGAAGAAGCGAAACAGGCAGCCAACGCAATTACATTATCTAATGATGAAGATGGCGTTGCAGTGGCGATAGAAAAATACGCGCTGTCATAACCAGGTTTGTACCCAAGTAATATAAAGAGGCTCTGAGTGATAGAGCCTCTTTTTGATCGATGTTGACGTTATTTAGTTGAAGCGAGTCCAATCACAGTATCGCCATGTTGTAACATTGAAAATGCCTGTGTCTCTGGTGGCACAAAAATACACACGCGCACAGGTTGCTGTTTAAGCTCAGCCAAACGCTGGCCTAATTGCGCCCCATCGTTAAATAATTCTCTTTCTGCATCACGCCGACACAAATCAACCCATTCAAATGGGCATGTTTTCGGGTATAGAACTAACTCTGCTTGTTGCATGACACGCAATGCTTTAAGTGACAAAAGTTCAATATCATGATTAAACTCGATCCAATGCACCTCACTCTTACGTTCAATGGGCTCTTTAAGTAACGCTTTATATGCTTGTTCAAGCGTATCTCGTGTTTGCGCTTGTTTGACTTGGGGTAAATCGAAGTATCGTTCCCAAAATTGGCGGCGTAGATCCACACTTGGCAAAGCTTCTTTAATCGAATTACGCTTTGATGCGCCAAATTGGGCCAACAAACCTAAATTATTGGGTAAGACCGCTTCTATCTGTTCACGTAAGTTACGGACCAATACTGGTGAAGCACCACCACTGGAGATGGCGATTTGTATTTGTCCTCGTCCAATCATAGATGGGGTAATGAAATCACAATAAGGTTGATCATCAACAACATTGACTAATATGCCACGTTCTTTGGCATCTTTATATACTTCGTGATTTAGCTCCGGATTATCCGTCGTCGCCCAAACCTGGATAAATTCATGATTCATCACCTGAGATGAATAAAAATTCTTTATCCAGTGACACTTACCTTCATTGACTAGAGACTCAAGGTAGGTTGCGATATTTGGTGACACTATTGTTACTATAGCGCCCGCCCTAAGCAGGGCGTCGATTTTACGGCATGCCACCTCGCCTCCACCAACAACTAAGACGGGTTTATTGTTCAAATCTAGGAACAGAGGAAAATATCGCATTTAACGTTTCTCACCTTGATCTATGACTAATTTATTCATTCGACCAATAAAGGTGCACAAAACCCAAAAAAAAAGGAATCAAAAATAATTAACAACTGAAATTATGAACTAAACTAGTTAAATATTCCGATTTATTGTTTCAGTAGATAACTGTTCGCTATGAATACTAGCCGTTAACAGCATCCGTTCTGTTGCACCAAATTGGGTATCTCTTGCACTATTTACAATATAATGACATTTCGCCATTCTAACTACTGTGGCGATAAGGAGAGAATAACCGAAAAGCTTTTTAAATTATATATTTGTGAAAGTATAAACCTTATCTCTACGCATAAATGCTTGATTTATCAGTAACGGATATCACTGAAAATTCAAACAAATAAAGATTAAAACACAACAATTTGTGAACCTTGCATCAGGAAAACCTGATCATACATGGATCATACAGGAAGGATACAAATGGCAAATAAACTAACACTTCTTGCGTCTGTTATAGCCGCTTCTACTGCGTTAGTCTCTATCAATGCATCTGCTGCAGAAGAAAGCACTCTGGATAAAGTACTTGCTAAAGGTGAAGTCTCTTGTGGTGTAAGTACAGGTCTCCCAGGTTTCTCAAACCCTAACGCTAAAGGCCAATGGGAAGGTATCGATGTTGACTATTGTCGTGCAGTAGCTGCTGCAGTTCTGGGCGACAAAAATAAAGTGAAATTTGTTCCACTCACCGCTAAAGAACGTTTTACAGCACTCCAATCTGGTGAAATCGACATTCTTTCACGTAACACAACATGGACTCTACAACGTGATACAGCGCTAGGTCTTAACTTTGCTGGCGTTAACTACTATGACGGCCAAGGCTTCATGGTGAAAAAATCACTGGGTCTAAAAAGTGCTAAAGAGCTAGACGGCGCATCTATCTGTGTTCAATCTGGTACAACAACTGAACTCAACCTAGCTGATTACTTCCGTAAAAATGGTATGAGCTACAAATCAGTGGTATTCGATACCTCTGCTCAAACTGTTAAAGGTTTCGAATCTGGTCGTTGTGACGCACTAACCACTGACCAATCAGGTCTTTACGCACTACGTCTTAACCTAGCAGATCCTAGTTCAGCGATGGTTCTACCTGAAATCATCTCTAAAGAACCTCTAGGCCCTGTTGTTCGCCAAGGCGATGACAAATGGTTCAACGTTGCTAAATGGACACTGTTCGCACAAATCAACGCAGAAGAATACGGCATTACGTCTAAAAACGTAGACAAAATGTTGAAATCGAACGATCCAAACATCAAACGTATCCTAGGTGTTGATGGCCCTAAAGGTTCAGGCTTAGGTATCCGTGATGATTGGGGTTACCAAATCATCAAACAAGTGGGTAACTACGGCGAAATGTTTGACCGTACAGTGGGTAAAGATTCTCCATTGCAAATCGCTCGTGGCGTAAACGCACTGTGGAATGCGGGCGGCTTCATGTACGCTCCACCAATCCGTTAATCGAGATTGACACCTAACCATTAATGAGTGGTGGCTTATAGTAAACACTGTAGGCCACTACTTTATATCAACAAAGGTATACCAAGGATGGTTAACGTCATCTTTATATCGAAAAATGGATATGAGGTTATCGCTGTATGAAACCTAATAATAGTGCTGCGAGTTCGCCAACGGCTAACTCAGCAAAAAGCTCAAATCTACTCTATAATCCAACCTTTCGATCAGTCGTTTTTCAGTTCATCACTGTGGTTGCACTGGTCTACTTTATCTACACCATCGTAAATAATGCCCTTATCAACCTCGATGAACGTGGTATCGCGACGGGTTTTGGATTCTTAGATCAACCAGCAGGCTTTGGTATTGGTCTATCCCTGATAGACTATAACGAAACCTTTTCTTATGGCCGCACCTTCATCGTCGGTCTGCTTAACACAGCGCTTGTTTCTGTGTTGGGAATTATCTTCGCTACCATTTTTGGTTTTGCTATCGGTGTTGCGCGTCTATCGAACAACTGGTTAGTAAGCAAATTGGCAGCGGTGTATATCGAAATCTTCCGTAACGTTCCGTTACTGTTGCAGATCCTTTTCTGGTATTTCGCTGTACTTCAAGCATTGCCTTCAGCACGCCAAAGTTTACATTTGGGAGAAAGTATTTTCCTAAACGTACGTGGTTTATACATTCCTGCTCCTGTATTTGAAGCAGGCAGTGGTTATGTATTTGCTGCCTTTATTTTTGGTGTTGTCGCAACTATCGTGACCTATGTTTGGGCTAAAAACCGTCAAAAACTGACCGGACAACAAACATCAATGTGGCCGATTGCAACTGGCCTTATCATTGCGCTTCCTTTAGTTGTGTACTTTATCTCAGGCATGCCTATCTCTGCTGATTACCCAGTATTAAAAGGATTTAACTTCCGTGGTGGCTTCACCATCATTCCGGAATTAGTTGCTCTATGGTTCGCCCTTGCCATTTATACTGCTGCGTTTATTGCTGAAATTGTACGTTCAGGTATCAACGCTGTGAGTTATGGTCAAACTGAAGCGGCAATGTCACTGGGTCTTTCGCGTAAACGTACTCTGAAGTTAGTCATTATTCCTCAGGCAATGCGTATTATTATCCCACCACTGACATCTGAATATCTAAACTTAACCAAGAACTCGTCACTTGCGACCGCGATTGGTTATCCAGATCTCGTGTCAGTCTTTGCTGGGACCACCATGAACCAAACTGGTCAAGCGATTGAAATCATATCGATGACGATGGGAGTTTACTTAGTCTTGAGTTTGGTCACATCATTATTAATGAACATGTACAACCGTAAAGTTGCTTTGGTGGAGAGATAAGATGAAAGTACAAAAAGTACATCAATTTCAACCTGATCTTCCGCCACCAGAAAACACAACAGGCGTGATCGGTTGGTTAAAGAAAAACCTATTTAACGGTCCTATCAACACCATCGTTACTCTAATCTTGGTTTACTTAGCAGCTAAGGGCATTTGGGCTGTTGTTGACTGGGCGTTCATTCGTGCTGACTGGGTTGGAACGACTCGTGATGCCTGTACGCGTGATGGTGCATGTTGGGTATTTATCAAAGTGCGCTGGGAACAGTTCATGTATGGCTTTTACCCTGCCGATCAGCTTTGGCGTCCGCGGGTATTCTTTACCACTCTAGCTATCTTAATCGGTTTGTTAGCTTGGGAGAAAACACCTGGTCGTAAATGGATCTTTGCATTCTTTGTCTTCATCTATCCCTTCATTATGGGTGCCCTGCTTTCCGGCGGCTTCGCTGGATTGCCTGAGGTTGAAACTCATAAATGGGGTGGCTTATTGATTACATTGGTGATTGCATTAGTTGGTATTGTCGTATCACTGCCAATCGGTATCGTGCTTGCACTTGGACGACGCTCAAAAATGCCAATTATCCGTACCTTCAGTACTATCTACATTGAAGTATGGCGTGGTGTGCCACTCATCACGGTACTATTTATGGCATCGGTAATGATTCCGCTGTTCTTATCGCATGGACACGATATGAACAAGCTAATGCGTGCTCTTATCGGTGTGGCTCTATTTAGTGCCGCCTATATGGCAGAAGTGGTTCGTGGTGGCTTACAAGCGATCCCTAAAGGCCAATATGAAGCTGCAGACGCATTAGGTTTAAGTTACTGGAAGAAAATGGGACTGATTATCTTGCCTCAGGCACTGAAAATTACAATTCCATCTATCGTAAACACCTTCCTAGGCTTATTCAAAGATACTAGCTTGGTTATGATCATCGGTATGTTCGACGTACTGGGTGTTGGCCAGGCAGCAATCACCGACCCATCTTGGTTAGGTTTTGCAACAGAGAGTTATGTTTTTGTCGCGTTAGTGTTCTGGATTTTCTGTTTCATCATGTCGAGATACTCGATTTGGTTAGAAGACAGACTCAATACCGGCCACAAACGATAATTTTGATTCAAGGAACGTATTATGACGCAACAGAATACAAATGAATTTATGATCCAGTTGAAGGACATGAACAAGTGGTACGGTGAATTCCACGTACTGAAAAACATCAACCTGAATGTGACAAAAGGCGAGAAAATCGTTATCTGTGGCCCATCAGGTTCTGGTAAATCAACAATGATCCGTTGTATCAACCGCTTGGAAGAACACCAAGCAGGACAAATCATTGTCGCAGGCAACGAACTGACTGAAGATTTAAAAAATATTGAGCTAGTTCGTCGTGAAGTGGGTATGTGTTTCCAACACTTTAACCTCTTCCCTCACCTAACCGTACTAGAGAACTGTACTCTGGCGCCAATTTGGGTGAAGAAAATGCCGAAAGAAGAAGCAGAAGCCATTGCGATGAAATACCTAAAACGCGTTAAGATTCCAGACCAAGCGGATAAATTCCCGGGTCAGTTATCTGGTGGTCAGCAACAGCGTGTTGCGATTGCTCGCTCTCTTTGTATGAGTCCAGAAGTGATGTTATTTGATGAACCAACGTCGGCTCTCGATCCAGAAATGGTTCGTGAAGTGCTAGATGTTATGGTTGAATTAGCAGAAGAAGGCATGACCATGTTGTGTGTAACGCACGAAATGGGCTTTGCTAAAGAAGTTGCTGACCGAGTTATCTTTATGGATGCGGGTGAAATTATTGAAGAAAACAATCCAAAGGATTTCTTCGAAAACCCACAATCCGATCGTACTCAGAACTTCCTGTCGCAAATTTTGCACCACTGATGCTCAATCAGTAAAGAAACATCCCAAAAGCCAAGAGGTTCTCCTCTTGGCTTTATTTATTGGAATTCATAATCCTGTTAAACAACTGCACCAATGTGTGCTCTTCTCTTACCAATCACTTGAGATCAACGCCTTGTCTAAGCCCGAGTAGATTCTCTCTGAAGCAACATCTTGAGGTTGCATTGTATAACACTATGTTTTATTAACATTTACGCCTATAATGATTGACTTAAATGGTAACAAATCACTGGCAAGAAACCTTGATTTCGTTTTACATCGTCTCTATTTTAACTGAGTCGCGAATTGAACGAGTTTTTCTCAAAATCAAAGACATATTGTGTTACAACTTGGCAATACGTTTGTTACCCATTTTTGATTAATATAAATTTAGCGTTGGAGTTAACGGTGAATAGTTTAAGGCCGAATAACTAAGGCCACCATTTCACTGCCATAACCATACTAGATTGTACAAGATTAGACTTGATGGCTTGAAAAAGTGAACTTTTACCCCCATCAATGTCTATATAAAGTAAATAGTAAACCTTTGACGAGGAAGAATATGAACAAGTCAATGTACACAAGTTCAAGCACCTATAGTAGTGCGCTGCAAACGAACAAGGTGCTACGTAATACCTATGCACTACTGTCGATGACCCTACTTTGGTCTGCGATCGTGGCAGGCGTCTCTATGGCGTTTAACCTTCCTCGACCAGGCCTAATCATCATGCTAGTTGGTTTCTATGGCCTTCTCTTTTTAACAGAAAAGAACCGTAACAACGGCATGGGTCTTGTCTTCACATTCCTATTCACTGGCTTCTTAGGCTACACATTAGGTCCAATCCTAAATATGTACGTCGGTGCCGGTATGGGTGATGTGGTATTAACCGCTCTTGGTGGTACTGCACTAGCGTTCTTGGGCTCATCAGCTTACGCACTAACAACAAAACGCGACCTTTCATTCCTTAATGGTATGTTGATGGCAGGTTTTGTTGTGCTACTTATCGGTACTGTAGCGAATATCTTCCTACACCTACCAATGTTGTACCTTGCAATGAGCGGCCTGTTTATCCTGTTTTCAACAGGTGCGATCATGCTGACAACACAGCAAATCATTCGTGGCGGTGAAAATAACTACATTTCAGCAACCATTACGCTGTATGTATCCATCTACAATATGTTCATCAGCCTATTGAGCATTTTGGGTGTCATGAACGACGACTAAGTCGCGCATAATTAGATAAGCGAGTCGGGCCCGAGAAGAAATTCTCGGGCCTTTCTTTATGGGGCGCGTTATTACGCATAATTTCCACTTGAGCGAACAGAGCGGCTTCGCTACCCTATCGCCATCACGCAGATGAGATAATAAATACTAATGATTAAATACCAAGGTCAAGACATTGAAACAGATGCTGAAGGCTATCTGTTAGATTTTACATTGTGGGAAGAAGGCATGATCAATGTGCTCGCGGAGCACGAAGGTCTTGAAGTCACCGATGCCCATCTGGAAATTATCCTATTTGTTCGTCATTTCTACGAAGAGTTCAATACATCGCCCGCGGTAAGGATGTTAGTCAAAGCTGTAGAAAAAGAGCACGGAAAAGAAAAAGGCAACAGCAAATACCTCTTTAAGCTATTCCCTAAAGGGCCAGCAAAACAAGCAACGAAATTAGCAGGGCTACCCAAACCGGCAAAATGTTTATAAATAGATGCTTCTATCCCTACATGAGCTTAAGAGACAGACATAACGAGAAGTTTTAGTCTCTGAAACAAAATCTAGGGTTACTTGGGGGATCGTAAAGAAAACAAAACCTATCAGAGCCTAAACTCCGATAGGTTTTTTCATACTGCAGTATTGATGAACACCAAAGCGGTTAAAGAATTCTAAATCCGCAATAATTTTGATCACATCCCACTTGTTCTCGAATTACATCTTCAACCACGGCGGTTCGTGGCCCTTTTAAAAGAAATGCATATAATTCATCGAGTTGTTCTGGATGCCCATGGGCAACCACTTCAACACTGCCATCAAATAGGTTCTTGGCATAGCCAGTTAAACCTAATTTCATGCACTCTTGCGCTGTAATATAACGAAAACCTACAGCCTGGACGACACCAGATACATTAAATTTTTCACAAGTCATCGTCTCGTTCTTCCTTGTTGTCTGCATATTGTGTTAGTTAATACACTAGCGGTACACCTTCACCACACTAGTAACAAGGGTATTTTACTAAAATCGTAAAACACGGAACGCCACCTAGATCGCATCTCGTTCATTCTGTGACGTTCATCAAACCCAGTATAATCCAACTTAAAATGTTGCACTATTTAAAATAATTAGCATAAAAAGCTAACCATAAAGAATTACCCAGTTGGTGGTAGCTGTGTTTTATAAAATGGTAGTCAACTGCATGTTTATGCGATTTTTATTGATTTTCTCTATTGGTGAGAAATCAACGTTCGCTGGGTTTCTATCTGTTATCTCAAAGCAAATTTGCTTTTCACCAATAGTTACACGACAATAGCGACCCTTTTCTAACTATCGATTTTTGAGTATCGTCATGACTCCTGCAATTTATCTGGCTAAAGGCCGTGAAAAATCCCTACTTCGCCGTCATCCTTGGATCTTTTCCCGTGGTATTCACAAAGTAGACGGTGAACCACAGTTGGGAGAGACAGTCGATGTATTTAGTCACGATGGTCGTTGGTTAGCAAAAGCAGCGTACTCTCCAAAATCTCAAATTCGCGCGCGAGTATGGAGCTTTGATAAAGAAGCGATTGATACTGCTTTCTTTATTCGCCGTATTGAACAAGCGCAACGTTTACGCGATGAACTCATAGAGCGTGATGGTCTTACTGGTTATCGTCTCATTGCCGCAGAATCTGATGGTTTACCCGGCATTACCATCGATAAATATCAAGATTACCTAGTCTGTCAATTACTTAGCGCGGGCGCTGAATTTAATAAGCCAGCGCTAGTTGAAGCACTACTGCACTGCTTCCCGAATGCCAATATTTATGAGCGCTCTGATGTCGCTGTACGTAAAAAAGAGGGATTAGAAGAGACGGTCGGCGTACTTCATGGTGAAGAGCCACCAGCGTCAGTGGTGATTGAAGAGAATGGCGTAAAAATCAGCGTTGATATCGTTGGCGGCCACAAAACAGGTTTCTATCTGGATCAACGAGACAGTCGCGCACAATCGATGAAATATGTTGAAGGTAAAGAGGTACTTAACTGCTTCTCATACACCGGTGGTTTTGGTTTATATGCACTGAAGGGTGGCGCAAAACGAGTCATTAATGCTGATGTATCACAACATGCATTAGATACAGCGAAATACAACGCCGAGCTCAATGAATTTGATATTTCGAAAAAACGCGCAGTTTTCCTTAACGCCGATGTATTTAAATTGCTACGTGAATATCGCGATCAAGGTACCAAGTTTGATGTTGTGGTCATGGACCCACCAAAATTTGCAGAGTCGAAAGCGCAACTGAACGGCGCATGTCGTGGCTACAAAGATATCAACATGCTAGCGATGCAAATTCTTAAACCAGGTGGCACATTGCTCACTTACTCTTGCTCTGGTTTGATGGATCAAGTGCTATTTCAAAAAGTCATCGCCGATGCCGCCGTGGATTCTGGCCGCAGTGTGAAATTTGTCGAACGTTTTGAACAAGCGGCCGATCACCCTATCGATACCGCCTACCCTGAAGGTTTCTACTTGAAAGGCTTTGCTTGCAAAGTGTTCTAATACTAGCACCGTAGGTTAAATACTCAGAGTCACTGTTGTTAAAGATTAAAACTACTTAGTTTTAATCTTTAACATTCTATTCCCGAATGACCTTGTGCTCCCCCGACTCCACCTGTAGGTGGCTCATCTGCTCCAATATGTAATCAATTAACACTCGTACCCGAGGAGAGAGTTCCCGATGTTTGGGATACACCACACTGATGGGAGCCTCAGCGATACCTGTTTGAGGTAGCACCTGAATCAATCGGCCGGTCGCTAAATCATCGGCAACATCCCAATAAGACTTCATCGCAATGCCTAAACCTTGTAGAGCCAATTGATGGCTAATTTCCCCATCACTGCATAGAAAACAACCGTGAATGGCAGCCTTACCGGTATCAAATTGCCAATACGTTTCTGCACTGTTACCCAAGGCAATACAACGATGTTCGCCTAATTCATCTAACGAGCTCGGTAAGCCGTAGCGTTCTGCATAGTCAGGGGCAGTACATAGCACTCGGTTATTGGGTAAAATTTGTCGCGCCACTAAACGGGAATCTGGTAACACTCCGTAGCGAATGGCTAAATCAAGCCCATCGGCAATGAGGTCTTTCACTTCATCACTAAAGTAAAGCTCAAACTTCATGTGTGGGTAGCGATGACAAAACTCAGTCATTATTGGTAATAAACGCCGCTGACCAAAACTTTTTGGCGCCGTAATGCGTAAGCAGCCGGAAATTAAATCTTTCTGCTCTAACATCGCTTCTTCTGCGCGAGCCATCTCCTCAAGAATCTTACGTGCATACTGATATAACGTGCGCCCTTCTTCACTCACAGATAATTGCCGTGTACTGCGGTGAATTAACTGAACGCCAACCCGATGTTCAAAATTAGCTAAACGTTTAGATACTGCCGCAAGCGATAACCCTAATTCTTCAGCGGCACTGGTCATACTGCCAAGTGAAACAATTTTGGCAAACACCCGTAATCCCGCCACATCGTTGGTCCAGTTCATTTTTTACCTTATGGAAAGAGTCAATTGCAATTATGTCCATTTAATCAACCTTCATCGGTGATTACAATGAGAACTATTAATTCAACATGATGCGTAACGTACATCGTTGCCCTGAAACAGAAACACATCCGCTCAAAGGAGATTAGAATGTTAATCACGTTAGAAGGCAAAACGGCTTTAGTCACAGCATCTACTGGTGGTATTGGCTTTACCACAGCAAAAATTCTTGGCGAAAGCGGCGCTACGGTCATCATTAATGGCCGCAGCCAAGAAAGTGTCAATCGAGCTTTAGACAAGCTGCACAGTGAGCTGCCTAATGCGACATTTCAAGGCATTCCCGCAGATCTTAGTCGTTCTGAGGGCTGCCAAGCATTAATCGATGGCGCAGGAGAAATCGATATTCTGGTCAACAACGCAGGGATTTATGGTGCTCTCGATTTCTACGACACAAGTGATGAAATCTGGAATCAATACTGGGAAACTAATGTGATGTCCGGTGTGCGTTTATCCCGTGCGTTCATTCCTAAAATGCAGGAAAAAGGTTGGGGACGCGTGGTCTTTATCTCTTCAGAATCATCACGCAATATTCCCGCCGATATGATTCACTATGGCGTATCAAAAACAGCTCAGCTTTCCCTATCTCGTGGATTAGCAAAACGCTTTGCTGGCACCGGAATTACATTTAACTGCGTACTTCCAGGGCCAACCATTTCTGATGGCTTCGCCGCTATGTTTGAACAACAAGCCGCTCAAACAGGCCAATCAATGGAAGATATCGCTAAAGATTTCATTGCAGAAAATCGCCCTAGCTCTGTATTGAAACGCGCGGCCAGTGTTGAAGAAGTCGCCAATATGATTGTTTATGTCTGCTCAGAACAAGCGTCAGCAACCAGTGGCGCAGCTTTACGCGTCGATGGCGGCGTCGTAGACGACATTGTGTAATCTTGCTCCCCAATACAATGCGCAAATCATAGGTGCTAAGTAACAGCACCTTTGGCGTAAGCGAATTATTTAACAGTAATAATGGTCAAAGTGGTCATCGCCATTTTGACCTTCACTCAAAAGGAAGGACTCTATGAAAACGACAGCACTAGGTACAACTGGTCTTGATATCGTACCACTCGTCTTCGGTGGTAACGTATTTGGCTGGACGATTGACGAAAAAACCAGCTTCGACATCTTAGACTGCTTTATCGATCAAGGCTTTAACGCTATTGATACCGCCGATGTATATTCTTCATGGGCACCCGGTAATAAAGGCGGTGAATCAGAAACCATTATCGGTAACTGGTTAGCCGCACGCCCAGGTATGCGTGATAAAATTAAGCTCTTCACCAAAGTCGGTTCTGATCTTGAGCAACCAGGCAAAAAAGGCCTATCAAAACGTTGGATTATCCAAGCCATTGATGAATCTCTTGCGCGTCTAAAAACCGATTACGTTGATCTGTACTTCTCTCACTGGCCAGATGAAGGTACACCTTATGAAGAAACATTGAGTGCTTATGAACAGTTATTGAAAGAAGGAAAAATCCGTTCAGTGGGCGCTTCTAACCTCAATGCAGCTCAACTTGGTGAAGCAGTAAACGTCGCTAAAGCCAATAATTTACCTACCTATCAAGTGCTACAACCAGAATACAATTTGTATGACCGTGATGGTTTTAACCCTGAACTACAAGCGCTGTGCCTAAAAGAAAATATCGGCGTAGTCACCTACTACAGCTTGGCATCTGGTTTCTTGTCTGGTAAGTATCGCAGCACTGACGATCTCAAAAAAAGTGCGCGTGGTGAAGGCATTGCAAAATATCTCGATGCAAAAGGCCAAGCTATCTTAAAAGCGCTCGATACGATCGCCGAAGCTCATAATGCTGAACCGGCTCAAGTCGCGATTGCATGGTTAATCGCTCAAGACGCCGTCACAGCACCGATTGCGAGTGCAACTAAGCGTAGCCATATTGAAAACTTCCGCAAGGCCGTAGATCTAAAATTGTCTAACGAAGAAATTGCGATTTTGACTAAAGCAGGCCAAGCATAATATGTTGAAGATCGATCGCCGCACCGCTACCTCGCTACTAGTCGCAGGAACCATGTTTATGGAAATTCTGGACTCCACCGTTATCACAACGGCGCTGCCCGTTATTGCGAAAGATTTTGGTACTGCTGCCGCTCACCTGTCGCTGGGGGTATCTGCGTATCTTGTCGCATTAACCATATTCATTCCTATTAGTGGCTGGGCGGCCGATCGATTTGGGCCGCACCGTATTTTTAGCGCGGCCATTATTATTTTCACCCTCTCATCCCTACTCTGTTCCCTATGTACGGATTTAACTCAATTTACACTCGCAAGAATATTGCAGGGGTTAGGAGGGGCGATGATGGTTCCCGTTGGCCGACTCGTCGTCCTACGTCACACTCCTAAAAATCGCCTCGTTCAAGCGATAGCGATTCTTACATGGCCAGCCTTATTTGCCCCTTTAATTGGTCCCGTTGTAGGAGGATGGATTGCAACACACTGGAGTTGGCATTGGATTTTCTTACTCAATTTACCGCTGGGTGCCATCGCGTTAATTGCCACCCTGATGTTAGTTGACAACCATAGTGAGCCCGTGCAACGCTTTGATACGCGAGGATTTATCTTAAGTGGTCTAGGCTTTGGTATTTTAATGGCCGGTTTAGAGGCCTGCAGCCGAGATGATGTGTCGCTCAATATGTCACTCTCTTTGCTAGCCGGTGGCTTCATTCTGCTCGTGATGACGACCGTCTATTTACTGCGAAGCTCCCACCCTCTATTTAACTTGTCGCCCCTGCGCATCAAAACATTCCGCATCTCAATCGTTGGTGGTTCTCTGTTTCGTATCGCCATTAATACTGCGCCATTTTTGCTGCCGCTGCTCTTTCAAATCGGTATGGGATACAGCCCGATTCAATCGGGTACACTCTTGTTATGGTTGTTTGCAGGCAACCTATTCATTAAACCCGCCACCACTTGGATCATGAACCAATTTGGTTTCAAAAATGTTCTCATCATTAATGGATTAATGGTAGCGGCGGGGTTTGCCGCCATGTCACAAATGACCGCTAATACCCCTTATTTAATGATTGTGGCGATATTGTTTATCAGTGGTATGAATCGTTCGATTCAATTCACCGCACTTAACACCATCAGCTTTGCCGATATGCCCGACAAGAAAATGCGAGATGCAAACACCCTACAAGCGGTGTTTTTACAAATGAACATTGGGACAGGGATTGCGCTGGGTGCACTATTTCTATCGATTGCGTGTTTGCTTCATGGTCACACTTCTGCCAACCCTGTTACCGAAGATTTTAGCTTAGCGCTTTGGTTTACAAGTGCCCTAGCATTGATCGCCATCATTGACTCACTATTACTTTCTCCTCGGGCAGGCTTCTCAGTTTTGGAGAAAAAATCGCAAGTTTGCAAACAAAATAACTGAATCGTCTCACAAGATATAAAATTCATTTTTGACTGAAATAAAACCACAGCAAACGGTTCATTTGGTGTGGTTTTATAGTAAGCCCTTCTCAGATTTATACTTTTTTATTCTCACTTCGGCTTCCCATTTTTTGTCTCTCAGATTAAGCAACTTGTCTCTCAAATTTTTACCTCTTTAGTGACACATTCAATCCGTCCAATTACGTCTAAATTTTCCGTACTTAGCAATGCAACATTTAATCCCATATTCTCACTTTTGAGATAAACACTGCCGCTTTTACTAATTATGGATGAGGTTATTATGGCGCTGAAAAAGCATGTATCAACTCAAGACTTTGGCAATCGCGCAGCCAGCAATACTGCCGCTCCGAAAAAAGAAGCTGATGAGCTTCGTCGCCAAGCTCGCACATTAGCGCGTAAGCAGCAAGCCGCAGAGCGCATCGCCAGTTCAACGGCGGAACTGCTAGCTGGTTTAGAAGAAAGTTCATCAGCCATGACCCAACTACGCTCATCAATGGAGCAGATTGCGGTTGGCGCAGAAGAATCATCGTCTGCAACCAAACAAAGTGAATCGGCCGTATCACAAATGGGACAATATATTGATGAGCAGGCAACCTACGCTCAGCAATCAAAAACCATTATCACCACCGTCGAACAAGAAATCATCACTGTCGCTCAAAAGATTTCCGATATGGTCAGTAACGTACAAATTTCATCCGAAAGACAGAACGACTCGGTAAAACGCATGGAAGAACTGACCGAACAAGCCGCAAAAATCGGTGATGCGGTAAAACAAGTTATCCATATTGCCGATCAAACCAACTTACTCGCCCTTAACGCAGCCATTGAAGCAGGTCGTGCTGGAAAACACGGAAAAGGCTTTGCCGTCGTCGCGGATACAGTACGTACACTCGCGGAAAAGGCCGAGACCAATGCCGCGAATATTGAAAGTCTTATCCAAGATATATCTGATGGAGCATCAAACGTATCCGAGGGCGTAAAATCCAGCTCAGAAAAAGCCGAACAAGAGGTACAGAAAGGTAAAGTTGTCAGCAATCAGCTAACCGAAATCCGTGGTGAAATGTCCGATTTAGTACGCGATGCAGATTTACTGCTTAATGCAGCGAACGAAATGTCAACAGCCGCACAAATGGCATTAAAGGGGGCAGAGTCTGTTTCTAATTCCGCTCAAGAACAATCTGCTGCGTGTGAAGAGAGCTTAAAAACGCTTGACCAACAGCAATTAGCGCTAGATGGTGCGGTCACTGCAGCACAATCACTGGATGAACTGGCTGACGATCTACGAACCTCCACCGATATGGAAAAATCAGCCGAAGAAGTCGCATCTTCTGCTGAAGAACTGTCTGCAAGCATTGAAGAGATTAGCCGTGCGTCATCAGAGATCATGTCCGCCATCCGCCAGATCAGTGATGGCTCATCGGTGATGTCATCGAGTGTGGAAGAAGGCATTACCAGCCTCACCCAAATTGAACAAGGCGCTAAACTAGGCAAAGAGCGCGCATCTTCCAGTTTAGAGTCTTGTCAGTCCATGCTGGAAAGCATCGATAGCAACAAAAATACCGTGGATGAAATGATTGTTGCGATTACAGATTCGACCAACGCAGCGCGTGAAAACCTCAAAGAAATGGATAACATCGAAAAGATTTCTCGCCAAATCGATAAAATCGTTGATGGGATTTCGAATGTATCCATTCAAACAGCTATGTTAGCGGTTAACGGAGCAGTTGAAGCAGCCCGAGCGGGCGAATTTGGTAAAGGTTTCGCGGTGGTGTCTACCGATATCCAAAACCTTGCTAATGATGCGGCAGAAAACGCGGAACAAATCAAAGACCAGGTGAAAAACATCCAAGATCAAATTAACGTCGTGCGTCGCGACTTAGCCGATATTCTCTCAGATGTTTTAGAAGAAGCCAATAAAGCAACAATGACCACCAAACAACTCGAAGAAGTTAAAGAGAGCATGAACAGTGTTGTCACTGGAAGTACCAAAATCGTGCAAAGCGCTGAAGGTATCGAAACCTCCGTTCAAGATGCACGTAGTGGTATGGAACAAATCGGTTCAGCGGCAGAAGAAGCATCACAAGCTGCCAACGAAGCTTCCGCAGCAGCAAGACAGCAAAGTTCAAGTAGCGACGAACTGGCCAGCGCAATTGAAAACATTGCCGCTGTCGCCGATGAACTGCAATCCTTCTAAACGAGGTGGTCTATGAAGGAATCAACCCACGAAGCTGTCATGGAAGCAGAAGAAAACCTCACTCAATATGTTAATTTTGTATTGGGTGACGAGTTCTTTGCTGTACCGATGAATGAGGTCGAAGAAATTATTCGTCAACCTCTGACGTTTAGTGTTCCTCTAACGCCAGATTACCTAACCGGGCTTTCAAACCTGCGCGGACAAATACTCCCCGTTTTGTGTTTACGCAGCGTTTTAGAGCAAGATAAGGTGGAATTAACCGATGCCACCCGCGTTATTGTGATGAATATTCAGAATACGCAAGTCGGTTTCACTGTCGACCGAGTGTTAAATGTAGCAACACCCGACCCTTCATCTATCAAACAAACCAATACTGCCGGTGGCAACATTGACGCGGATCTTATCACTAACACCATTCATAGCGGTGATAACATCATCCAAGTGCTCAATTCGCAAAAATTGATCGGCCACTCAATGCAGGAAGAGATTGACCGCTGTTCGCAACGCTTTGGCACAGCGGCACAAGGACTCAACGCGCTGGATGCTAGTGATGACGAAGATGACAGCTCAATGCGTCAGCTCGTTTGTTGCATGGTCGATGATCAAGAATATGCCTTTTATCTAGAGGATACGAAAGAGATTGTTCGTATTCCTGAAACCATCACAAAAGTGCCTAAAGCAGGAAAAGCTATTTTAGGCATTATGAACTTGCGTGACAAAACATTGCCATTGGTCAGTTTGCGTTCAATGTTTGGCATGCCGCAAATTGATTTCAATGAAAGTCATCGTGTTTTAGTGGTGAATTTTGTCAATGAAGGCATCACAATTCCTATTGGCATTGTCATTGATGCAGTGCGAGAAGTGATTCGTCTCCATGATTCCAAGTTTGATGCCGTGCCTGAAATTATGAAATCGATGGGACGTTCCACCGACATCGCCGCGATTTGTAATCTTGATGATGGTGCTAGAACGTTAAGCGTCGTCGAAGTCTCGCAGCTATTCGACGCTGAAACCATTGGTGCGCTTGCCGATGTTGCTAATCCCGAGGATGCAGAAATGATCGATGATCAAGAGGATATTTACGATTCAGATGAGGATAGTACCGATACACAGTTGGTAATTTTCAAACTCGATAACGAAGAGTTTGGTATTTCCATTCATGCGGTACAAGAAATTATTCGAATTCCAGACAGTGTTAGCCGTGTCCCTCGCACTGACGATTTCATCGAAGGCGTCATAAACCTACGCGGTAACGTGCTGCCAATTGTTGATTTACGTAAACGCTTTGAGCTTCCCGATATGGAGCGCCACGATAGGCAACGTATTTTAGTAGTCAACTACGATCGCGTATCCACTGGTTTTGTTGTCGATTCGGTCAGTGAAGTCTTGCGTATTCCAGAATCTCAGCTCGAATACGCCCCGACATTGAGTGAAGAGCAAGCCCAATTAATGAAGCAAGTGGTTAATTATCAGAAACGGATGATTGGCGTACTTTCCGCAGATCAACTGCTAAGTAATACGGAAATGTACAAACTGTACATGGCAGCCAACGAAGCCGAAGGGCTAGAAGCAGAATAACTTGTCTTAGTAATGTTTATGATTACTGCTCATGGAGGACAGCAATGAAAATCCTGGTCGTCGATGATTCCGCGTTAATGCGACATACAATTACTGATATTTTAAGTGATTTGCCGGGTGCCGAAATTCAAACCTCTCGGGATGGTGTTGATGCACTACACAAGCTCAATAGCTGGCAACCAGATGTGATCACTCTAGATATGAATATGCCGAATATGGATGGCATGACCTGTCTTAGTCATATTATGTCTGAGCGCCCGACCCCGGTTATTGTGATATCTTCACTCACCGAAGAAGGCGCATTGGTCACATTAGAAGCATTGTATCTTGGTGCCGTTGATTATGTATGTAAACCAGGAGGAACCGTCTGTAATGGTCTGCATGAACTTGAACACACGATTAAATCGAAAGTGCTTAACGCGGTAACGAGCAAAGTCACCCCCACATCAATAGATGCCAGCCCTCATTCAGAGCCGCTGCCACCTGCTAAGCCAGTGAAACCAGGCACTGCTGCAATGGTTAACCGTCGCGGTCTTACCATTATTGGTGTTTCAACGGGAGGTCCGGGCTGTGTCGAGCGCCTTGCGCGCCAGATCCCTACCGATTACCCACAGCCTGTCATCGTTTGCCAGCACATGCCGGAGAGTTTCACCGAGGCCTTTGCAAAACGCTTAGATAAAGTACTCGATATTCCAGTTCATGAAATCTCTGGTGCAACTGAGCTCAAAGCAGGCCAATTATACATCTGTAAAGGCGACCGTGATTGTATCGTCACCGAACGAAACGGTAAGATTGTTGCCCTCCCCACTCCGTTAGATAACCGATTTACTTGGCATCCTAGTGTCGCCAAATTGGTTGAAAGCGCTCATCGTTCCCTACGAGCCGACGGCTTAATTTGCGTCATGATGACAGGTCTTGGCGATGATGGCGCAGAGGAAATGGCAAAAGTGGCCCAAGACCGAGGCATCGTTTTGGCCCAAGAACCGCACAGCTGTGTGGTAGATAGCATGCCAAAATCGCTGATAAAACGTTGTCCATCGGTCACTACAGCCCCACCAGAAGAGCTAGGGCGCTTGCTTTATCATCGTGCAAAAAGTTTCCCTTCGGAGGTGTCTTATGGCGTTAATTAAACAAGACAAACCATTGATGGTTGATGACGCATTAGAAGATGTACAACTTTCACCTTTGACCACCATTGATGACATTCGTCCACGGCTGCTCAGTAATGATGCCGAGACGGTCACCGAAGCGTTGCATGATCTTGATATCTTTGACAGTGACGCCATTTTGCCGCTCATTGACGACATTGTACAACTCATTAATCAAGAAGGCGCTTCTCATCTTGGAGAGGTAGCGTTCTCATCATTGCAAACCCATTTAAGCGACCAAGTTGTACAAAAACTGGTTCATTTTTTGGCATCTGAGGACCCATTTATTCGCAATCAATCCATTGAATTATTACAAAACTCCCCAGAACTTCTAGCGCCCTATATTGGCGATTTAATCCATAGTGATAACAATGATGTTCGTATTTTTTCAGTCGACATTTTAGGGCTTCTCCCCCATCCGGATGTGCCCGTGTGGATCAAAGAAATTTTACGCACGGAAAGCCATGTCAATGTTGTTGGTGCCGCAATTGATAGAGCGACACAATTAGCAGATCCCTCACTAGTGCCCGAATTAAAGCAGGTTAAGCAACGCTTTAATGATGTGGCATACATTCAGTTTGCCTGCGACTTGGCAATCACGCGATTAGCAAGTTAAGGAGCGGGTTATGAGTGATGTCACATTAACCGAAGCTGATTTCTACCGTTTTAGAGATTTCTTTTATCAAAAAACCGGTATTTTCTTTGAAGATAATAAACGCTACTTCGTTGATAAAAGAATCGTTCAACGCATCGCTGACACAAATCACCATAGCTTTCGAGGGTATTTTACCTTTCTCCGTTTTCAATCAACCGGTGAAGAACTGCAAGCACTAATTAATTCATTAACGGTGAATGAAACCTATTTCTTCCGCGAGACGGCACAACTTGAATCTCTGGTCGACGAAACACTTGATGAATTGGTTGCCAACAACCCCGATCAATTACTGCGTATATGGTCGATTCCCTGCTCTAGTGGTGAAGAACCCTATTCGATTGTGTTGTATCTGCTTGAACATTGGCCACAGTTAAACAATGTCGATATTGAAATTATTGCGTCAGATATTGACACAGAAATTCTAACTCGAGCACATAAAGGGTTATTTAGCGCGCGAGCTGTAAAAAACTTATCTGCGGATCTGATCAATCGTTATTTCGTCAAGCAAAACGATGGTATGTATCAAATCAGCGATGATATTCGCCAATCCGTACGCTTTACCAAATTCAATTTAAACAACCGCCACGACGCAAAAAAGCTTGGCAAAATGGATGTCATATTTTGTCGTAACCTACTGATTTATTTTGATGATGTATCAAGGCGCAATGCGATTGAGCTGTTTTATGAACAGCTTAATCCCGGCGGGATCTTGTTTCTCGGACACTCTGAATCCATGAGTCGAATTTCATCAGTGTTCAAGATTAAACGCTATAAAAAATCAACTGGTTACATAAAACCGCTGAAGGAGAACGTATCATGAAAAAGGTGATGGTCGTAGACGACGCCTCCACAGTACGTATGTACCACAAAGCACTCCTAGATGAGATCGGTGCCTTTGTGATTGAAGCCGCCAACGGAGTTGAAGCATTAGAACGTGCTTTAGAACAGACGGTCGATCTGTTTCTGGTTGATATCAACATGCCGAAAATGGACGGTTTTACCCTCGTACGTGAACTACGGTCACGTCCAGAGCTTGCTGAGACACCAGTGATTATGATTTCAACCGAAGCGCAAGATTGCGATTTACAACAAAGCTTAGATGTTGGAGTGAACTTGTACATTGTTAAACCAGTAAATCCTGAAGAGTTACAACAAACCGTCACATTGATGTTTGGGGGGCTGTCATGAATCCATTGATGGAGAATTTTATCAATGAAAGCCGCGAACTGATTGAACAAGCGACCAAAAGCTTTCTTGATTTAGAAAATAGCCCGAGCAATAGCGACATTATTAACGAGTTGTTTCGCGCTATTCACACCGTGAAAGGTGCATCGGGAGTGATTGAGAATATCGAATCTTTTACCCACTTAACGCATAAGATGGAAGATATCCTGCAGAAAGTGCGAGATGGGAAAATGTCACTCGATAGCAGCATGATCGATGTTTTTCTCAGCGGCTGCGACCAACTGTTACTTTGGCTTGACGAACTTGAAACTCAAGAGCATCTCAATGAAGACGCAGCTCAAATCAGCAAACACATGATAGGCCAGTTCGAAGCGATTAACTCAGGTTCTAACACCATTGAAGATCCCCCTCAGCCAGAACAAGCTAATGAGCTCGATACAGTGAGTATCAACTGGCTCGCAGACAAATTAGGCCGGGAGCAGTTAGATGGTTTCGATCAAGTAGAGCAATACAACAACAGTTTACTCATCAAATATCAGCCAGATCCACAGTGTTTTTTTTCTGGCGATGACCCGATCGCTTGGATGAAAAGCGTGAGCTCCCCTCTGTGGAAAAAAGTCATCCTGACTCCAGATACGGACCCGTTTGATATTTACCAAGCCCAGTTAACATTCTTTGTGCTTACATCCGCGGATGAGTCAGAACTACGCCACAGTTTAGAACCGATAGAAAACCAATATGAACTCTATCGCTTTAAGCATGATGACGATTCGGTAGAAGAAGATATCGACAAACGTGTTGAATACGTCAAACGTATTGTCGCACATCAAATCAATGTGTTACGTCATAACCAATCCACACCCGAAATTCGTCAAGGCACGATGCGTTCAGTGATCAAGATATATAAATCACTCTGCTGCCAGATTATTGATCGGCCGGAGCCGATCCACGATGATATTGAACCAGAGCAATTAGTGAAAATGTTCGAGCGAATTGTTCAATCATTTGATGCCAATAGAGCCGTTATTGAAACTGAACAAATTGCGCCCGACATTCCCGCTTCCACTTCGGTCAATGACCAAATTGAGAAAGCGAAAAAGAAGCAGATTAAAACCCTGAAAGTCGACCAAGAGAAAGTCGATTTGCTGATGGATTTGGTCGGCGAATTAATTGTCGCAAAAAACTCGATGCAATACCTCGCATTTCGAGCTGAAAGCGAATTTGGCGTACGCAAACTAGCGCAAGACATTAAATCAGAACAAACGGTCATTTCTCGCCTTGCGGAAGATCTGCAATCCGTCGTCATGCAAGTGCGTATGGTACCAATGGCGACTGTATTCCAGCGTTACCCACGCCTCATTCGAGATATTTCTAAAAAATTGGGTAAACAGGTTGATCTCATTATTGAAGGTGAAGAAACCGAAGCAGATAAAAGCATCGTTGAGGACTTATCCGAACCATTAGTACACCTAATTCGCAATTCACTTGATCACGGCATAGAAATGCCTGAAGAGCGTGTTCGTAACGGTAAAAATCCGACCGGTAAAATTACCCTAAGCGCCTACACTCACGACGATTCAGTGATCATTAAAATCAGCGATGACGGAAAAGGCATCGATGAGTCGCGGGTTCGCACCAAGGCGTTAGAAAACAAATTGGTCGATCCTGCAAAGCTAGAGCGAATGTCACAACAAGAGGTTATCAATCTCATCTTTGAACCTGGTTTCTCCACAGCGGAAGCGGTGAGTGATTTGTCAGGGCGCGGCGTGGGAATGGATGCGGTACGTTCAGCCATTGAGCGTAACGGAGGCACATTGAGCCTAAGCTCTGAGCAGAATAAAGGCAGTGAAGTCACCATGATACTGCCTCTTTCGATGACCATTTCTCGAGTCATGATGTTTGAGCTGGCAGACCAATCTTTTGCTATTCCGATTGAAACGGTGATTCAAACGCTAAAAGTGGATCGCACCAAAGATATTCGCCGAGTCAAAAGCTTTGATACCTTCACCTTACGCGGTGAAACCGTGCCTATTTTATACCTCAAAGATGTCTTTCAAATGGGAGAGCCATCCGACAAACCCGATATTCAACCCGTATTAGTGGTGAGGGTTGGTGATGATATTTTGGGCCTTGCCGTCGATAAATTACAAGAAGGACAAGATGTGATTATTAAACCACTTGAAGGGGCGTTATCACCGTTTTCTATCTATCGCGGCGCTGCGATTATGGGAGATGGGCGCGTTTTATTAGTATTAGACACTGAAGAGGTCGTTCGCCATGCCCATTGAATATAAGACACGCGTAGCACATTTGATCGATAGTGTTGCAGTCGAGGAAGCTCAAGAACTGTTCGAGTGGATAGAGAACACTCCTGCTTCTAGTATTAATCTTAAGCGCTGTTCTCATCTACATACATCGGTTTTACAAACCCTTATGTATGATAAACCCAAAATTACGGCGTTGCCAACCGATCCATTGTTATTGAGCTGGCTAGTTGCTGCAGATATCGTTTCTCAAGGAGATTAATATGAGCAAAACCGTACTAATTATCGATGATTCTTCGACAGTTTTAATGAGTGTAGAGTCGATTTTGACTCGACTAGGACTCAAGGTTGAAAAAGCCCGCGATGGTGAAGAAGCCATTAATAAATTGAACAATGGCTGTCGCCCTAACCTCATCATTACCGACATTAATATGCCAAGAATGGATGGCATTACTTTCATCGGTAAAGCTCGCACCATGCCATCTTGTCGTTTTACACCTATTTTGGTACTGACAACCGAACAAGAGCAGCAAAAACGTAATGAAGCACGAGCGAAGGGCGCGACAGGATACCTTGTAAAACCTGTCGCAGGCGAGCAGCTAAAAACTGTCATCAATCAAGTACTCCCGGGTAGTATTGCGTGAGGTGCGTATGGGTAGCTATTTATTCAACTGGTTAGATCATAAACATAAATTTAGATTAATCGTCTCACTCATAGTGCTGAGCTTAGCATCAGCTTTGGCGATACTGTATGCGCTGCCACTCATGCCCAGTTGGATGCATCTACCCGTAGCAGCCGTACTCATTTTTGCAGTGATGATTACCATGGTGCTGCATTTCTCGGAAAAATACGCTCACATGGTCAAACATGAGCATCAAGCTGAAATGTGTAAACACCGAGAAACGGTCGCCTCTATTTGTGATTGGGTTGAAGAATATCGCGATCTGAACCGCGTCGTCGCCGACCACATTGAAAACGTAAACGGCGACGCACAAAAAGCGACCGAAGATATTCTCACTCATATCGCGGGGCTAGATGACGCTGCGGCTAATTTCACTCACTATCTAAAAGATATGGAGTTCGATTCTAAAAACATGATTGAAACGCTCGACGAGCACACACGAGTTATTTCTCATTTGGCTGATAATACTCGCAGTTTGATGGATAACATTCGTCACGAACGTGAAGAAGTAAACAACGTATTAAATCGTGTACTCGGGCTGAATGAAATCACCGATGTAATTGCCAACATTGCTAATGAAACGAATCTGTTAGCATTAAATGCGGCGATAGAAGCAGCACGCTGCGGAGAAGCAGGCCGAGGCTTCGCTGTTGTTGCAGATGAAGTCCGTAATCTTGCGATCCGATCGAGTGAAGCCACAGCACAAATCAGCCAAGAAATTGAGAGTTTGCGCAAAGATGTGACTGCCCGTTTTGAAAATGCTAATAAGGAAAGCAGTGAACAAACGGTGAAAGCCGATCAAATGATTGAATCAGTGCAGAGCTTACGCGAAAGCTTTAGCGCAGTACGTGAATTGAGCGAAAGCCAGATTACGCAAATTATTCTCTATACCAATGATCTGGAGCGTAATATTAGTGGCAGTATGGCGTGTACTCAGTTCCAAGACATTGTTCGTCAGAAACTCGATAGCATTGAGAGCTTAATGCGTGAAAAACATCTGCTCGTGGGTGACTTATTCAATGGAATGCGTATAAATGACCTACGAAGTCGAGAACTGGAATATACACAAACCCTAAGAAAGTTGGCGGATGAATATAAACACGATTTCGAAAGGCACTGTAATTATGCCGACGCCGGCTTTGGAGCGGAGAGCTCCGCCGGTTCATCTTTAGACAATGGACTACCAAAAGTCGAATTATTTTAGCCATTGTTTGATCAACCTAGAGTTTTTACTAAGCCACCTTAACATTAGGTGGCTTTTTGTTTAGAGTTCTAAACAACTCCGCTGTGTTATTTCAAGTCTTTCTTTTAATTAGACATATTATGTTCATATTCGCGGAGTATTTTTCTATTTAAGTCAGCTCATAAGGTTAATCATTACAATGAAAAAGCGACACGGATCATTTTTGGCTGTTGCACTATTAATAGCAGCAACAAGCAGTGTTCAAGCAAAAGATATTTGCCAAGAAAAAAGTTATGAAATGGCACTACGCTATCAGCAACAATCTGCGGAAATTGCCGCATTGCGGCTGCAAACGTACCATTTTGCGCAACAGCGTCTGGCCACCATTTTGCAAGGGAAAAAAGACCACAACAAGCTTGCGGTGGTAATGGATCTTGATGAAACCATCCTAGATAACTCTGCTCTTCTCGTACGCGATATGCAGAACTGTCACGACTACACCAGTTGGGATACCTGGTCTGATTGGGAAATCAATGGGAATCCAACATTAATTCCGGGTGCCAAAGCCTTTATTGATTACGCAAACTCACAAAATGTAAACGTGTATTATGTTTCCGACCGTTACAATGAAAATAAAAAATACACGATGCAAACCCTCACTAAATTAGGTTTACCTCAAGTTAAAGACGATCACGTATTATTATATGGCCTATCAAAACAGCAACGCCGCGATAATATTAGTAAAGATCATCAAATTATTATGCTAATGGGCGACAGCCTACCCGATGTCTCTGCTCAATTTAAAAATAAAAAAGACACCCACTATAATCGTGACTTAGTGAAGAAAAATGCTAAGCATTTCGGTGCAGATTGGATTGTCTTCCCTAACGCGAGCTATGGTGCTTGGACCAAAGCTAAACTAAACGCTTGGCAAGAAAAATAATATCCATATATTCGATATGATAGACACAAAAACGGCCCATTCGGGCCGTTTTCTTATGTTGCGGCTTACCTAGTTTATTGATGCCATGTAGGCACGCCAACTTCCGAATTGGGTGATTTCGGTAGCACCTTGCGTTGCACAAGGCTCACAGATAAATCCTGTTACCCAAGTTCCATCCTCAAGCTCGACACTGCCAAGACCTAATGGATGAGGGATTTGCGCAAGTAACTCACCAACACCGGCTTGATTAACCGTCCAAACTTCAACGTCGATAGTGCTGCCCTGCTGGTCATCACGAACCAACCCTGGACGATATGGTGGCCCGCCCGCTAACGCATAAAAACGATAATTCGGCGCGGTTTTTACCTTATGTTTTAACTCACCACCAATATTTTGCATTTGTTGATTTAGCGACAGCCCTTGCATATGAGCGCCACATACCATGATGTCCATCTTAGGCATGAGCGACTGTCCGGTCGCACCTAATGGTAAATTGGCATGAGTTTGCCACTCTTTAGCTAAGCCAATTAACCACGTATCCGTGAAAGCGCGTGTAAAGAGTGTGACACCGAAAGGTAAACCTTGTTCTGTCATCCCTGCAGGTACAGCGATTGCGGTATAATCCAACAAATTCATGAAATTAGTGTAGTAACCAATATTGCTATTAAGCGTAATAGGATCCGCATTTACCGCATCAATGGTATAAGTTGATCCCGCTGTTGGCGTCATCACCAAGTCTACATTTGCCATCAGCGCGTCACATTGCTGTTGGTAGGCTTGTAACTGGTAAATCGCTTTGAACGTATCAACTGCAGTCAAGCCTTCTGCGCCACCAATAATGGTCTCAATCACAGGTAAACATTCTTTGCGATGCTCCTTAAAGAACGACTCGATAGCAGCATAACGCTCAGCGACCCACGGACCTTGATAAAGCAACTTAGCCGCTTCAACAAATGGTTTAAGGTCAAACGCCACAACTTCTGCACCAAGTTCAGTGAGCTTTTCAACGGCGAGGTCAAACTGCTTTTTATACGCATCGTTACCGAAAAATTCGAGATGGTCGCAGGTTGGCACCCCTATTTTTAAACCCGCAAAGCTCTCTAATGGCTGCACATCGCTATCCACATCACGGCTATAACAATCTTGTTCATCAAATTGGCAAGCCACGGGAAAAACATGCTCAATATCTTGCGCTGAACGCGCAAAGATCGTCACACAATCAAGACTCTTACATGCCGGTACAACACCGCTACAACTAAGTGCTCCACGAGTGCCTTTCAATCCGTAAAGGTTATTAAAGGCAGCAGGAACGCGGCCTGACCCAGCCGTGTCCGTACCGAGTGAAAAGTAAACTTGTCCTAACGCCACAGAGACTGCGCTGCCAGAGCTCGAACCACCTGACACATAATCTGGATTAAAGCTGTTTTTTGCTGCGCCCCACGGGCTGCGTGTTCCTACAAGCCCCGTTGCAAATTGGTCGAGATTGGTTTTTCCCAATGGCACAGCGCCAGCGGCAATCAATTGTGCTACAACAAATGCGCTCTCTTGTGGCTGGTAACGATACGCTTCGCACCCTGCGGTGGTAGGTAAGTCCACCAAATCAATATTATCTTTAATCGCAAACGGCACACCATAAAGTGGCAGACTTTCCGGCTCAACACTTTCTAGGTGTGCAATGTAACGCTCTAGTTGCGCTTCGCTCAGTAACGACAACCATGCATTATGGGTATCTTGTTGCGCCGCCTGCCAGCAGCTTACCAGCACATCACGCACACCCATGCTTTTGGATACATACCCTTCAAGCAACTGCTCGATGGTTATTGGTAAGGTTTGAATTGTTTGGGTCATCACGCTGCTCCTTCGCTTGATGGCTGTGTGTTAATTACGATAAGTGGCTGACCTGCATGTACTTGTTCTCCAGCTTGATGACACAATACATCGATCGTTCCAGACACCGGTGCCGTCACTTCTAGTTCCATCTTCATCGCTTCTAACACCATGATAATGTCACCTTCGTTTACCTTTTGTCCCTCTTCCACCAGTGTTTGCCAGATGTTGCCAGCCACATGGCTCTCGACCACTTCTTGACCCGCTTTTAGTTCCATCGCAGCATCTTCAGCGACATCTCCTTCTTCAGCGACAAAGTCGGCTTGGCCAGTGGCAATCCAACGTTGGCGCTCAGCTTCAAATGCCGTTTGCTGTCTGACTTTACACTGATGTATTTCCTCACTGTGCTCCGCCACCAATGCGTCGTAGTCGGCTAGCGAGAATGTCGTTTCTTCGATTTGCAGTGGGTATTGGCCGAGTGGATGTTTCTCGCGGATATCCAACAGTTCTTCAGCGCTGACTTCGTAAAATTGAATCTGGTCAAAAAAGCGTAGCAACCACGGTTGAGTAAATTCTTGAGTGCGGCGATAACGGTTCCACATTTGCAGAGTACGGCCAACAAATTGATAGCCACCAGGGCCTTCCATACCGTATACACAAAGATAAGCACCACCGATACCCACCGCATTTTCCGGCGTCCAAGTTCGGGCTGGATTGTATTTAGTGGTCACGAGTCGATGACGCGGGTCCATTGGCGTTGCAACTGGCGCACCAAGGTAAACATCTCCGAGTCCCATTACTAAATAGCTGGCATCAAAGAGGATCTTCTTCACGTCATCCACCGAATCCAGACCGTTAATTCGACGAATAAATTCAATGTTATCCGGACACCATGGCGCATCCTTGCGTACCAGTTCATCGTATTTACGGATCGCTAAACGCGTTGCATGGTCATCCCAAGAAAGCGGCAACCGCACAATACGTGCTGGAACACTCATGGTATCGATATCTTCAAGCTGTGCTTCAATATCTTCCAGCAAATTCAACAACTGAGCGCGTGGTAAAGTGAGGTTATCAAAGTGAATTTGCAGAGAACGAATCCCGGGAGTCAGTTCGTGAATGCCACTAATATTCATCTCTTCAAGTTTGAGCATCAATGCATGGACGCGAAAACGTAGGCGAATATCGAGAACTTGTGGGCCATACTCAATCAACAAGAAATCTTCACCACTAGGGCGATACACCACTTCCTCCCCGTAACGCGACGCAGGAATGGTCTTAATAATCGGCGTCGTAATCTTTTCAGCGGTGAGTGCAGTTGATTGCCATTGCAGCGCATCGATTTGCGCATTTTGTTGGCGCTCAGCTTGTTCGGCTTGCTCAAGTGATACCGGAATAAAGTGCACTTTATCCCCGGCTTTAAGCTGCCCCATTTTCCATAAATCCGCTTTAATAATGGTCGCCGGACACACAAAGCCACCCAAACTTGGGCCATCAGGGCCTAAAATCACGGGCATATCACCGGTAAAATCAATGGTGCCCACTGCATACGCATTATCGTGAATATTCGATGGATGCAAACCGGCTTCGCCACCATCGGCACGTGCCCAATTGGGTTTGGGACCGACTAAACGAACGCCCGTGCGGCTAGAGTTAAAATGCACTTTCCACGTTGCAGCAAAAAACGTATCCATGTCTTCTTGAGTGAAGAAATCGGGCGCGCCGTGCGGGCCATACATAACATGGATTTGCCATTCGTCTTCAAACTCAGGTAATGATGTACTGCGCTCGGCTAATTCCGGATTCATCGGTTCGGAGCTCACATGAAGCACGTCACCAGCTCGAATGGCTCGGCCAGCGTGACCACCAAACAGCCCCAAGGTAAAGGTAGCGCGACTGCCCAGATATTCTGGGCATTCAATGCCACCTTCGATAGCGAGATAACTGCGCGCACCCGAGCTATCGATATGGCCCAGTTTAAGTGTCTGCCCTGCTTTGGCTAAATAGACCTTACCCATAGTGAGCGCCTCACCATCGAGTTTGGCGTCAATGATCGCCCCAGTCAGCACGAACTGTTTGTCGCAGTTAAATTTAAGCGTTGGACCTGAGATGATCATTTCTAATGCCGCGCAATTGCCGGCATTGTCCAATAATTGATTGGCTAGACGAAAACTCACACTGTCCATTGGTCCAGAAGGCGGCACACCGATATGCCAATAGCCAACCCGGCCAGGAAAGTCTTGAATGGTTGTTTGTGTACCGCCGCTTAGAACATCAAATGTGCTTGGCTGGTAAGTAAAATCATTCAGTGTATGAGTTAATACAGTGCCTTGTTGAACAGCGTCAATGGCAATTAACTGGGCCAAATATGCTTGGTTATGCTCAACGCCATAAATTGAAATATCGCGCAGCGCAGCAGCCATTTTAGCCAGCGAATCTTGGCGGTCATTGCCATGCACAATGACTTTCGCCAACATCGGATCGAAAAATGGCGACACTTCAACGCCCGCTTCAATCCAATGCTCAATACGTAGCCCAGCGGTCGTTGGCCATTGCACATGAGACAATAGTCCTGCACAAGGCTGAAACTGTTTATTGGCATCTTCGGCATACACACGTACCTGCATGGAGTGACCATTGGCAGATAAGACTTGATGATCATGGTAATGCCAATCGCCCGCGCCCAAAGAGACCATCCAGTCAACCAAATCAATGCCATAAACTTCTTCTGTCACACCATGTTCGACTTGGAGACGGGTATTCACTTCTAAAAAATAAAACGCATGAGTCTGCTGGTCGAGAATAAATTCTACGGTGCCTGCATTGCGATAATTGACCGCTTCGGCCAGACGCACTGACGTATTGTGCAGCGCATGACGTGTTTCGTCAGAAAGGTGCGGTGCCGGACACTCTTCAATCACTTTCTGGTTACGACGTTGCGCAGAACAATCTCGCTCGCCAATCGCTAATACGTGACCAGCTCCATCACCAAAAATTTGCACTTCAACATGACGCGCTTCCTCAATGTATTTTTCAAGGAACAGCCCACCATTACTAAAATTGTTTTCACTCAGACGTTTTACTGAGTCATAAGCTAAGTTTAATTCTTGCGCGCTATAACAGCGCTGCATACCAATACCACCGCCACCAGCCGTGCTTTTTAGCATGACGGGATAACCGATTTTTTCCGCTTCACTTAGTGCTTGCTCGCAGCTGTCGAGAAGTTCAGTCCCAGGAAGAAGTGGGACATTCGCGTTTAACGCAATGGCGCGCGCGGAATGCTTTAAACCAAATTCACGAATCTGCTTCGGTGTTGGGCCTAAAAAGACTAAGCCTTCTTGTTCGCAGCGCTCAACAAATTCAGGGTTTTCACTTAAAAAACCATAACCAGGGTGAATCGCGCTCACTTCGTGCTGGTTCGCGATCGCTATGATTTTATCGATATCAAGATATGTCGCACTTGCGCCACCTTCACCTAATGAATAGGCTTCATCAGCCGCAGTAACATGCAGACTCTGTGCATCCGCCTCGCTATACACTGCCACGCTCGTGATGTTCATTCGTTTTAACGTACGAATAATACGGCACGCAATCGCACCTCGGTTAGCAATCAGTACCTTTTGTAACATAATTCAGTTCCCAAAGACCGGGTCGTCCCGGTGGTCGCTTCGCGTGAGTTTTAGAGGTCGTCCCCTACGCGTCGTACCCTGTGCTGGGGGTTTGCATTTACTTTGATGATCAATCCCAGATCAGTAATTCAACTGGCGTTGGATTGTATGCATTACATGGGTTATTAAGCTGTGGACAGTTAGAAATCAACACCAAAATATCCATATGAGCTTTCATTTCGACGTATTTACCCGGTGCGCTAATACCATCTTCAAACGTCAAGCCGCCCTCTTCAGTAATGGGCACGTTCATAAAGAAATTGATGTTATGGGTGATGTCATGCTTGTCCATACCCAGCTCAGGATGCTCACTGAGTGCCAGCAACCAGCTGTCACGACAAGCATGCATGCACTTGCGCTCAATCGCATAGCGAACTGTGTTGCTTTCTGTGGCACACGCACCGCCTAAGGTGTCATGACGGCCACACGTATCCGCAACGATTTCTAGCAACACATTCCCTTGGTCAGACAACAATTTGGTTCCTGTAGAAAGATAAACATTGCCCTGCTCGCGGATGGTATCGACCGCACTGTAATGCTCGGCAGTGTTACGAGCGTTATAAAACAGCGTATCCGCTGCTTGGTTACCTTCTGAGTCCAAGATGCGAAACGTCTGACCCTTTTTCACTTCTTTTAGGTAGTAATCACCTGCAGGCAACACATCACGACACACGGCTTGTTCTGGGTGTAATTGGCTTTCAACGATCATGACAAGGTCTCCTTAGTGAGTCAGTAAATCTGCAGTGAAATGGTAACGACGGTTGTTTTCAAAACCACGACGGTTTTCTGGTCGAGAGTTCAAACATACATCGTCTTCTTGCATTGGTGCGGCCTTCGCGACCGATACTTCAACTGGCTTGTAAGGGTAGTCAGTGGCAGGATTCATAGGATGCGGACATGTCGTAAAGACCACTAAAGTATCCATTTCGATACGTAGCTCAATGATGTCCCCTGCTTTACTATGCTCTGGGGTGTAGTGCATCATGCCTTCACTGTCGGTCGATACCTTGGTAAAGAGATTAAGGTTAGCCGCGATATCGCGTTGCCCTAGCCCATATTTTGCTACTTCCACCAACAAAGCGTCATAACCGTTTTGTTTCCAATGGTTGCGCTCGTGTTGATAATCACGATCGCCCCACTTATCAGCGACTTTTTTCTTATTCGCCACACCTGTCACGGTATCAATCCAACCCGTGTCGTCACGAACAATAGAAGCAAACACACGTCCCATATCGGAATATAGGCAATTACCAGTGGTTAATTTAAAGGTGTGCTGGCATTTCAATGTATCGGGCGCGTTGTAGCGCTCCAACAAATTCTTTGGATTGTAAAACAGCACGCTTAAATTCGCGCCGCCTTCGACGTCTTTCAAACGTAACGTGTGACCTTTCGGAATCACCATTGACCAGTGCGAAGCACCTGGAATTAAATCGGTTAAGAGTGGTTCAAAATTTGATGACATTTCACATTCTCCTTTTGCTTTAATATGTCACAGACTAAAGTGACATTGTCACCTAACGCAATGACGCAAGAAATTACGATAGACCAATGTCTTGAGTGCAGACTCGCCTCGTCTCAGTACAAAATTTACTGTGAATAAGACAGAACTTAACGGGAAGAGTGGCGCAAGTCGTCAATGACCAATAAATGAGATCAAACAGACATAGACAGCCATTGACTAATAATTTGGCTGTCGAAGTAAACGTTGTTTTAATTAGATAACGGATAGTATGCATAAGAACCTCTATTTTTCATCACATGACGTTCGCCATACGGGTAACTTCTCAAGCTCACGCTTGGTTAATCTCCCGGGCTTTTGTCCCGCCGTGTGACCTCATAAATAGAGGTTGACAACTCTCGGACCAGACACTGCTTTTGCAGCCGGAACCCTAGATGTCCTTTGAACAGATTGTGGTATAGGTTTGACTAACTGAACCAACCATAAGATAGATACAGTTCTCGTCTACCAACGAATTAGAGTTAGCAAACTTGATGCCAACTCCAGTAATCGCATACCAGCTAAACTGAATATTAATAATATAAGTGCATGATTATTAGTTCATTAAATTAGCCATGAGTGTTGCTAATAGACACATTATCCCGATTAAACAGACTCAGCTCATCGCTCGTTGCGCCCTTAATTTCGTCCCATACGCTTCATATCAGTGCATACCTGCACCAAAAAAACACAATAAGTATTACCAATTACAAATATAGTAATACTATAAAATCCAGTTAAATACATTTAATTCAATTAGTTAAATAATTAATTACCATATTGGAACAATGATTGCTTATGACATTAGTATTACTAATTTTAACATTAGTAATACCACAACAAGAAACATAACCTAATAAAACTCACATTTAAGGAAAAATTATGTTTGGAGTAAGGAAACCCTCTTTAATTAAACGCACCCTTTTAAAGGCCCTCATTCCAGTGATGGCATCGATGGCCGCCTTTGCAACTCAAGCCGAAACGTTAAAAATTGGCTATAGCGACTGGCCTGGCTGGGTTGCATGGCAAGTGGCAATTGATAAAGGTTGGTTTGATAAAGCTGGCGTCGATGTCGATTTTGAATGGTTTGATTATTCAGCCTCTATCGATGCGTTCGCTGCGGGCCGAGTGGATGCGGTGACGATGACCAATGGCGATGCTCTGGTTACTGGTGCCAGCGGTGCAAAAAGCCGCATGATTTTGGTGACCGACTATTCAAATGGTAACGATATGATCATCGGCAAGCCGGGCATTCGCAGTATTAAAGATCTGAGAGGCAAAAAAGTAGCCGTAGAAAAAGGCTTTGTAGAACATCTTTTACTCCTTAAAGGCTTAGAACAGAACGGCATGAAAGAATCTGACGTGCAGATCGTCAATGCAAAAACCAACGAACTGCCACAAGTATTAGCCTCTGGCGAAGTCTCTGCAATCGGTGCTTGGCAACCTGTTTCTGGGCAATCAATGAAATACACCCCAGGTGCACGTCCTATCTACACATCAGCAGATGAACCGGGATTAATCTACGATGCACTTGCTGTTAACCCTGCTAGCGTAGCCCAACACCGTGCCGATTGGCTCAAAGTGGTGAAAGTATGGAATAAAGTTGTCGCTTATATTAACGATCCTAAGACCCGTGATGACGCTGTAAAAATCATGGCAGCTCGTGTTGGCGTCACACCAAAAGAATATTTACCTATTTTGAAAGGCACCCGTCTACTTAACTTAAAAGAAGGGATGAAAGTGATGCACAAAGGCGACACATTTGAGTCACTTTACGGATCTTCTGCTATTTCCGACAAATTTAACGTCGACAACGGCGTGTATACACAGCCGCAAAAAATCGCGTCATACATTGATGATTCTTTAACTAAAGCAGCACTTAAATAATCTCAACCAGTAATAATACGGAGTAGTAGGAATGAGTAAAATGCAATGGTTCGCGGTGAGAACCGAGTTAGATCCAAAGAAAAGGTTAGTATTGGGAACCCTCTCATTCCTGCTACCCATATTGATTTGGGCAGCCGTTAGCTACCTACCCTTTATTTGGCATCCAAAAATGGAAGTCACACAACCCGGTGGGGTTGATTATTTCCAAGTGGGGATGCTAGTCGATAAATCTCTGTTTGCCGATGAAAGCAAACGCATGGCGGAGCAACACCTCGCACTGCCGCAAGGAAACCCGGCCAACCCAGTCTATTTACCTGGCCCGATTGAAGTTGCGAAAGCCTTGTATCACGGTTTTACCCAAAAACCGCTCCAACCGGGAGCACCTTGGCTGCACGAAAGCCTTTGGCACAGTATTCAAATTATTTTTTGGGGATTTGTCATTTCCTCCATCATCGGCGTGCCTTTAGGCATTATTTGCGGCACATACACCGCAATATCGCGACTTTTCGAACCCTTTATTGAATTTTTCCGTTACTTGCCAGCACCTGCTTTTGGCGCATTGGCAGTGGCGATCTTAGGTATTTACGATGGCCCTAAAATCACCATCATTATTATCGGCACCTTATTCCAACAAGTGCTGATCATTGCCAACACCGCGCGTAAGTTTGATTTCACCCTACTTGAGGCAGCACTTACTTTAGGCACTAAGAAACGACATTTACTCACCAAAGTGGTCATTCCGGGGATTTTGCCTGACTTGTATCGAGACCAACGTATTTTGCTCGGTTGGGCCTGGACTTATCTGATCGTTGCCGAACTTATCGGTACGAGTAGTGGTATCACTTGGTATATCACGCAGCAAGCGCGCTACCAACATTTCGATAATGTCTTCGCTGCCATTTTCATCATCGGCTTTATCGGTCTTGGCTGCGATATTTTACTCGGTTTACTTGGCAAAAAACTCTTCCCATGGGTTGTCACTAACAAAGCTTAATCGGCTAGCAAGGAATGACTATGCAAAACACTACAGCACTCCCAAGTTATTTGGATCAATCGGAACAAGTGCGCGCACGTTTTGATGCGATTAAGCAACGCCCGGTTATTTTAGATGTCAAAGATCTATGTAAAAGCTATCCATCCCATCAAGGCACCGTCGAAGCGCTAAGAAATGTTAATTTTCAGATTCATCGCCGTGAGTTTGTCTGCGTGATCGGACCATCGGGTTGCGGTAAATCCAGCCTGATTCGCACGCTGGCAGGATTAGAAACCGTCACCTCTGGCGAGATTCTTATCGATGGCAAACCCGTTGACGGACCAGGACAAGATCGCGGCATGGTGTTCCAAGGTTACACCTTATTCCCATGGCTGACGGTGAAGAAAAACGTCATGTTCGGTTTAGAACGGGCCGGTAAAAGCAAGATGGAAGCAGAATCTGATGCACTAATGTGGCTCGATTTAGTCAGTCTTGAATCTTTCGCCGATCACTACCCTCACCAACTTTCAGGGGGAATGAAGCAGCGTGTGGCTATTGCACGCTCGCTTGCAACTCAACCTCGCATGTTGTTGATGGATGAACCCTTTGGCGCGTTGGACGCCCAAACGCGCACCAAAATGCAATCTCACCTGCTCGATATTTGGAAAAACATCGATATCACGGTGCTATTTATTACCCACGATCTCGATGAAGCGGTCTTCCTTGCCGATCGCATTTTGGTTTTAAAAGCACACCCGGGGGAAGTACAAGAATTGATTGAGGTTCCCGTTCCCCACCCTCGTTCTTTAGATCAACTTAACTCTCCCGAATTCTTAGCCACTCGCGCCCGGGTGGATGAACTTATTCATCCGCCAGTAAACGAAGAAGACGAGCTGGACATTAGTTCTCGCATCATTCGTCTCACAAACGTCAACGATAATGTGATTTAAGGAATGTCTCATGGACTGGGCAGAACTTAGCTGGGAAGAAATTCCCAATGTATTAAAAGCCGTTAATGGAGCAGCATTGTTACCGATTGGTGCCACTGAGCAACATGGCCCTCACCTTGCGTGTGGCGTCGACACTGTAGTGGCCCAAACGGTATGTGACGCGGTATCAACACGCACGCATGTCCCAGTATTACCGGCGATGCCTTATGGCTGCTCTTTAGGCCATAGTAGCAAATGGCCAGGGACCATCTCCCTTGATCCAGTGATGCTTATTCAACTGGTAAAGCAAATTGGTGATTGGGCTTATAAAAGTGGGGTTAGACGCCTATTTTTAGTCAATGGTCATGTCACTAACGAAGCGCCTTTGCGCTGCGCACTGGAAATGCTACGCGCACAATACAGTGACTTAATGGTGAATTTAACCTGCACTGGCAAAATGTCACCTCGCGTTGACCAATTTCATCATGCGGATGCCATAGATTGGCATGCTAATGATGCCGAAACCTCATTAATGATGGCCGTTGCACCTGAGCAGATTCGCAGTCACGATTTCGTCCGAGCTGATGATCCTGACCGCACCCAAGATTTGGTCTTTGCTCATCCGGTCAATCACACCAGTTTAAATGGCGTCACCGGTTTCCCAAGTCAAGCAAGTTTAGACAAAGGGAAACAAGGCTTTGCGTGGATGGTGGAAGATTTAACCGCCATCGTCGAACACGGCATCAATGAATGTGCACCGTTAACGTCTTAACAGTCATCCACAACATTAACCTAACTTTAAATTTATCATCAGGCTAGACCTATCACGTCAGTCATAATCGGTAAGGATACCCTATGTACACAGCAGAACAGATCACCACAATACAAAACGACCTCAAACAGAAAGGCGTGAAGTATTGTATTGGCGCTTATGTCGATATTCACGGCGTTCAAAAAGGTAAAGTCGTGCCTATTGACCACCTTCAACAAATGATGAAAGGCTCCGAACGTTACACAGGCTACGCACTCGATGGGCTTGGGCAAGCACCAAACGATGAAGAGCTGGTGTCCATTCCTGATCTCAGCAAAATCATTCAGTTGCCATGGGAACCTAAATTGGCTTGGATGCCTGCCGATCTGCATTTTCAAGATAAGCCGTATGAACTGAGTACCCGTGTTGCGCTCAAACGTCAACTTGCGGCAGCTAAAGAACTTGGCTTTGGCATGAACCTAGGTATTGAATGTGAAATTTACTTACTTGATCGTGATGAGCAGACTGGCAAAGTGTCTGTCCCTGTTAAGCGCGATAATCTCACTAAACCTTGTTATGACATTCAAGGCTTTGTTGATAATTTCTCATGGCTCGATAAAGTGGCTTCCACCATCAACGATTTGGGTTGGGACCTGTATTCGTTCGATCATGAAGACGCCAACGGTCAATTTGAATTCGATTTTAAATACGCCGATGCACTAGAAACCTGTGATCGCTTAACCTTCTTCCGTTTTATGGCAAAACATTTTGCCGATGGTGAAGGCTTGGTTGCAACCATGATGCCAAAGCCCTTTGCGGATAAAACCGGTAATGGCGCTCACTTCAATATGTCTCTCTATGATATTGAAACCAAAGAAAACCTATTTGAGTGTGACCCAGCCGATGATCCTCGTGGTTTAGGCCTAACACCGCTGGGCTATCACTTCATTGGTGGCATATTGAAACACGGCCGCGCCCTGTGTGCTGCTTTTGCTCCCACCGTCAACAGCTATAAGCGCTTGGTTCGTCGCGGTGAAATGGCAACATTTTCTTGGGCTCCTGTATTTAACTCCTACGGTTCGAATAACCGCACTAACTCAGTGCGCGTGCCATTTAAAGGCGGCCGCTGTGAATCGCGCAACGCAGATGGTGCGGTTAACCCTTACCTAGCATGTAGCCTAGCACTTGCTGCCGGCTTAGAAGGTATTCGTGAACAAATTGACCCAGGCCATCCAAATGAGGATAACCTTTACGAAATCAATGATACAGAACGCAGAGATAGAGGGATTGAATTTCTTCCTCATACGCTGCAAGATGCAGTAGAAGCGTTTGCAACGGATCCTTTGGTGGAAGAAACCCTAGGCACAGAACTAAAACAAGAGTTTATCCGCTACAAAACTCTAGAATGGGAAGCGTACCATCTAACCATCAGTGAGTGGGAACGCGAACGTTACATGGACATGTTTTAATTATTGAAGGTATTTACATGACACAACAGGCCGATAAGCCCTCTAGTTCTGTAAGTCGCATCAGTGTCTCTATGGACCCTGATGTGTTGAACGAACTAGATGATATGGTGGAACTAAGAGGTTACAGCAGCCGCTCCCAAGCCATCAGCGACATGGTCAATCAGCAGTTGATTGAACAAAAAGCTCAGCTCGGTACCAATGTCATGGTTGGAACGATTACCCTTTTCTATGATCGCAATACACGTGGATTACAAAAACGCTTGAGTGATCTGCAGTTCGAACACATTGATGAGGTGATCAGCTCATTACACGTGCATCTAACTGAAGATAAAATCATGGAAGTGATTTTGGTGCAGGGACCTGCGAATACTCTGCAAGACATCATCGACAAATTTTCGATTTTAAAAGGCGTGATATCCGCCAAACTACAATTGATGGCTGAGGCAACGGCAATCTTGCCTCCCCTACATAGCAAATAACATCAATAAAGGCCAAACGTTCGTTTGGCCTTTATTTTATACGTTAAAAAGGAATGCCATTCCTGCCGAGATTGAGCTTGACCTCGGCTCGTTGATGAAGCTCTGAATCCTGCATCTGGAGGTCATTTGGATCAACGTTAGCCAGATTAGGCTCAGTTGATCGAGATCATCACAAGTTCGAATAATCATACTTTTGCATAAAATGTTCTTACTGGAGAGTAGCACTCTATAGATCAGCGGCGTATATTTTCGCCATATCCCTTTCATTATTATGGTTTATACCCAAGTAACCTTAGACTCAGGTTCAATGAGAAGTGATTCACTTTTGGGGTATATCGTTCAAAAATTATTGAACACCATTCATGCTTTAAGGTGCTTATTGTGACTATTTCGCTCAAATCTCGTTCCACCCACTTATTAGTCGGGCTTGCGGCACTCAATGTTTTTATTTGGCTGTGGGCATTTATTTCCTTTCAAGGTCACTCAATCTTACTTGGGAGTGCATTGCTTGCATGGACTTACGGCTTACGCCACGCGGTCGATGCAGATCATATTGCTGCCATAGACAATGTGACACGAAAAATGATGCAACAAGGAAAAGAACCGATTAGTGTCGGTGCATTTTTCTCTCTAGGTCACTCCACTATTGTGATTTTAGCTGCAGCTTTAGTTGGCATCGCCGCCAGCCAATTTAGCCATAAACTTGATTGGTTTCAATCAGTTGGAGGCACCATTGGCACATCAGTATCGGCACTTTTTCTGTTAATACTGGCTATTATCAATGGCTTTATTTGTCGTGACGTGTGGCAGCAATATCAGCAAGTTAAGCAAGGTAAATCGCTCGACCAAGACGCGGCGATCGGCGGAGGGTTAATGACGTGGTTATACCGCCGCCTATTTCGCTTCATTAATCACAGTTGGCAAATGTATCTGGTTGGTTTTTTATTTGGCTTGGGTTTTGATACCGCGACCGAAGTCGGTTTACTTGCCATTTCCGCCACAGGTTCTTCCAATGGGTTAACGCTAAGTTCGATTATGGTCTTCCCCGCCCTATTTGCAGCGGGAATGGCACTCATCGATTCAGCAGATAACATCGTTATGGTCAAAGCCTATTCATGGGCGTTTGAGCAACCTTTTCGTAAGCTCTATTACAACCTAACTATCACCGCGTCGTCTCTTGTTATCGCTCTCTTCATTGGTGGATTTGAAGCCATGGGATTATTGTCCGATAAATTAGGCACTGATTCGGTATTTAGCCATTGGATTGGAACCGTCAATGACCATTTAGGGAACGTAGGCTTTTGGATTGTCGGCCTAATGATCGCTTGCTGGTTAATCTCTTTGCTCAATTACCGCTTACGCGGCTACCATAAGATGCCTGTCGGTACGATTTAAATCATCTCACGCTATAACGCCTATAAACAATAGGCGTTATAGCACCGACATCCATGCCGACTCTGGCAATAAGTACAGCCCTGCCGCATGTTGCGATCCTTGGCCGACAATATGGCCAATACCACCAGCCATGACTGCTAACGTCACATCAAACGCATTTAGGCTATCGCCAAAACCCGCCGTCAAATTAAACATCGATCCATTAGCTAAAAGATAAATGGTTTTGTCATAAAGCTGATAAGCGTTAATAAATGGCATTGGTTGTTGATGCGTGGCATTTTCTTGCAAAAACGCGACATCAATTTCTTTAGCAACATGTCCAACGTTCAGAACAAACACACCATCTTTCATATTGGCAAGATGCTCTGCACTCAGCACATTATTGGCTCCGGTTGCCGTAGCAAACACATCGCCTTCGTCAGTTGCTTGCGCCATGGAGATCACCTGCCATCCATCATATTGAGCTTGCAGCGCACGGGCTGGATTGGTCTCAACGATTTTGACCTGACCACCGTATGCCTTGGCAGCCTCCGCAGTCCCCTGCCCGACTAACCCATAGCCAATGACAATCACCACTTTTTCATGCAAGGTTAAGTGAGTGGTTTGAAAGAATGTATGCCAAGCCGTTAAGCCGACCATATGGCGATTATGCAGCCCTTCTTTTACGGGTAAATCGTCCCAATTAAAGATGGGATAACTAGGTTCAACATCGCCAAGACGATTAATCCCCGAACCTGTTGCTTCCAAACTGGCTTTAACCGACGCCTCTACTTCGCTTCCAAGAAAACGATCATGCAAACGAGTGGTTAGATCAGCCCCCATTTCACACAAGTGAGTCGGTAACCATTCCAACGCTAAGTCAAATGAGCGCGACCATTCATCATCGCTCATATCACGCCAAGCGTATGCTTGCGCACCTTTACTGACAAGGTATTGCACCACATCATCTTGGACTGTGGTTGGATTACATGTCGTTAGGTAGATCTGAGCACCTTTATTAATCAGCCCTTCAACGAGTGGAATCATTTTTAAATCTAAATGCATATTGCAGGCTAAACGAATACCATACAGATCAGGTAAAGCAGCCGCCGCAGCAGCAGTGCGCTTCATATGTAACGTGGTCCAGTTAAGCTCAGCAGTAAAATCCTTGTACATGACAGTCTCCCAAAAATTGACTGAGAGATTATAACCTATACCCAAATGTTCAGGAAACAGAGTCTTATCAATGTGTTCGGTAGAAGTTGAACGGATCTCACCGACATGAAATTAAGATGGATGTTAGATACGATAAGTTTTTTATAACCGGGAGAGATAGAAGGAAAGAGTAGGACAACCACCCTATTTATTGTGAAGCGTTGAGCTTACCAGTACGCAGTTTGAGTTGATTATTAATTGTGCGCGTAGCCAAATAAATAGAGTGATAGAAAAGCTTGAACATTTTGCTCTACGTCGAAAACGATTACGACGGAGCTCTGTGACCGAGGCCGTTAATGATAAGGATTACTCAAGTAACCTATCATTCAAGACTGGAACAGATTAGATATTGAGTGCGCTTTGAACTGGCGCATTATCACGACGAATGAACGCTAGGTTCGCAGAAGAAGTGGTATCTTCTAAGTCGTCAATTTCTTCACGAGACAGAGAAAAATAAGCTTCTGATTGCATCAAAAATTGCTCTAAAGCATTGTTATGTTGTTCCGTATTATTTTTCAAATTACCCATATACTCCTCTTTGGTTGATTTTAGGGTCAACAAACACTCCTTTTAAATTTTGTTGTTGAACGCTGTTCATTATACATAACTGAGACATAAAAACCAGTACCAACTTTGGATAACAGTATATTTTTGAACGAAAAACCCTTTATTTTAATGCCATAAGCGTCTGATTTTAAAGAATTAACATTGATATACAAAAAACTATATTAATGTAATTTAAAAACATCAATTAACCTCTTTAAATTAATTTAAGGTTAAGTAATTAACTTAATTATTGGTTTATTCATCGCTATGTCTATTTTATTTCAAATTACTGTCAGGCTTCTTTCTAGTACAACGACTGATTTGAAGACATAGAATGGCTATGTCTTCAAATCAGTGCCTTGCCTAAGAGCGAAACCATTCTCGCTGAGAAATTCGCCATCACACTCTTGAGCATCCCAACGAGAAAAAGTAACCCCAGCAACATAAGCACGCTGCTCACTGTACTAAACATCAACGGCCAAAATCATAAGTGCTCCTCAATAACGACAAAACCACTACTAAATAACATTTAGTAGTGGTTTCCGTTGCTTACATCAATACTATTTAGTCACTTTCATCAACGATGATCGCGAAATGCATCATTGATCTTTTTATCAGTGTTGTATTGGCTCAGGGCATACACCGACCATATTGCTGCGGGGATCCAACCAATGACCGACAATTGCAAAATTAAGCAGATGATACCTGCGATTGGACGACCAATGGTAAAGAACTGAAGCCAAGGGATTAAAATCGCCAGCAATAATCTCATAATATTTCCTTTTACTGCATACGCTGTACGTTCGAATGCTCGAGGGCTATCAATACGGTGAGCCTATACATACAGCGCAAAGGTGTTTGACTCATGGAGAGAGGTAGCCCATTGCGCTAATCACTTCGTAAGAATCTAAAATTCTCACCACTTAGGCTTACAGCTTGCAAACGTCACAGGACAGCTATGCCTTAGTTAACAGAGTTAACGTCAATGGGAAGCGCGAGAATATCGATGTTACTCATTATTAATGTCAGCATTGAGCGTGAGAGATGTCAGGATTATGTCTGGCAACTTTCTGCCTAAGCTATTGATTAAAATAACATTAGAACTATGTAGACGTTTAATACGTTCAACCTAGAGAAAGAGTAAGTGCAGTAGAGTTAGCTATTTTAAAGACGAAGGTTTAACCGAAGCGAATTCCCAAAATAGGTCATCTTCTCCTACAATTTCTAGCTCAGCCTTACGATACAGAGCTATCGCTGCGTGATTATTTTTAAAACAAGATAATGTTAACGACTTTCCTAGATAAAATGCTTGGCGCTTTAACTGGCTGATTATCTCAAAACCGATCCCTTGCTTCTGATTCGCTTCTGGCACCACTAATAAATGCAAATGAAGAGCCTCTTTATCATGGTGATAACAGATTACCGCTTCATTTTCAGTGTCATCGCGTACCCAGTAGAACCAGTGACATGGCAAGTTTTTGTGAAAGCGTTCATATTGAAACTCTTCATCCCAGCCAAGCGCTTGATCAATGACATCAAACAACCCTGCTCGAAACCAGGGATAAGCATGTTGATATTCACTCATTTTGAATGGAATAAAACGCACATTTCCTCCATGAACTCAATTCTGCGCGACCGGATATATCGATGAGATTGATACTCTGTCGTCTATAGCTCCATCTGAACATCCAATTCATAGGAATCCGCTATATGCGATATCTATATAGTGAACCCAATTGGGTATAAAGTTAACTTACAACATACGCTTAGCTAACGGAAGACTCACATTGCATAATTATTAGCAAGACGAAGTTGGAGGAACTGCGACAACGCAGTGCATGAATAATGAACAAGATGGCGAAAAAGCCGACTTAGTCATCAACGTGCATGATGAAAAGAGTTGGAATAATCGCGATTTAAAGGAGAATTGTTGTAAAAACAGACATAAAAACGCCAAAAAATACCAAACTAACTCATTGATTTTTATAAATATAAAAAAGAATTTGCAACATTTTATTCAAAAACAGAATTTAACGCTAGTGTTCATCCGACTTGTGTGTATAATTGCCCTCAGTTCTTAGTTAGAGCTATTAATGAAAAATTTAGTACAAGTCTTTCCCAGCGATTCATCGATACCCTCGTTTATCACTTGCGTCAACTTAGCTTCATCGTCCATCTAATAGCATCTATTAAGACTTATATTGTAAACAATCTAGACTATATAAAGAGGTATCTATGTCTGCGAAAGTAACTGGTTCAGTAAAATGGTTCAACGAAACTAAAGGTTTTGGTTTTATCTCTCAAGACAACGGCGGCAGCGACGTATTCGTACACTTCCGTTCAATCGTTTCTGACGGTTTCAAAACTCTTGCTGAAGGCCAACGTGTAAGCTTCAACGTTGAGCAAGGCCAAAAAGGCCCACAAGCATCAGAAGTTACTCCTCTGTAAGCTTGTTGTATTTGGCGTGACTCCGGTCACGCCATTAAATTCTCTACTCACACTCCCCCAGCTGTACCTTCTCTTTTAATTCCCACATTCTGTTATTTAGGTTTCTGCGCTACCAATAAAAACATGGGATAAGTACGTCTGTCTGCCCCATCTTCAATCTCGACATCAAAATAGTGTTCACATTGAGTGACGGAAAACCCACACTCTATCGCTAAATCAATCAATTGTTGCGTATCGAAACCATTATGGCCATCAAATTGCTTGATATGCCGATGAAAAGAGCCATCCTCAGTAAATAGATCGCCTACAATCAACACCCCACCGGGTTGTAACCTATCGAACGCATGTTGAAAACATGTTTGTGTATCAGGTATGTGATGCAACACCATTAGTACAGTAATGGCATCGGCTTTGACATCTAACTGAATGAGACTGCTTATTTGATGAACAACAGCATTCTCGATTTTATAATGTGCAATTTTTTGGCGCGCAACATCCAACATGTTGCACGAGCTATCAGCCAGATGAACGTGATCAAAATGACTTGCCAGCAGTAAACCAAGTAAGCCTGTTCCACAGCCAAAATCAATCACTGTGTGAGTATCGATCGCCAAACGCTTAACTGCTTGCACAGTTGCACTAGCCCGCGCTACTTTATGAGGATTATCATCCCACTCTTTGGCTAAACTATCGAAGTAGTCATTAGAATTCATACACACTTTCCTTGTATCGAATATACCAGCGTAGCATCACCTTCCATCATCATTCTGTATCACTACGACTTTCTAGTGGTATCTGCACACCTAGCGCACTAAATACGCAACTATAAAGCAGCTGATTTAACTGACTTGGATCTTGTGTTTGCTGCACGATTTGAGCACCACAGGGCATCGCTACTGCCATACACTGCTCAGGGGATATAGTTCTCCCCCCTGTAACCGCTTTATTATTCCATATGTCACTATCGCTGCAAAATGGTTGTAAGTCATCTACAGTTGGTGCGGTAAGAGCAAAAGCATAAGTAGAAAATGAGGTTATAGATAAAGAGAGTAATACTGCTTTTCCCCAACAAGACAGGCGTAATTGGTTCATTCCATCTTTCCTTTTATCATCCATCACTGGAATCAATCATAGAAAGCTTATTTCAAAACTTGGTTAAAGTGGTGAAAGAATAACCACACCATACCAATACGACAACGTTTTATATGCAAAAATCTGGCGCAATATTGCATTTCCATTACCAAAAAGAATATGCAGTAACATACTGTTTTAGAAGATAAATATTCAACACAATTTGCGAGGAAATTTCTTATTGTTTTTTATTAAATGAACGTTCAATTAAAAACATTTCAGACTAACTAAACAACTGAGATACTAACTAATATTTCATTCAAAAAACCTTATCGCAACACCTATTTCAACAACCAAAATATCCAATCATAAAATAATTTAACCCTACCGAAACTGATAAATTTACCACTCTGAAAACTCACCTTATTAGACTATTTATTCCAACAAGAAATCAACAACCGACAAAGATTATAACTGATTGTTTTTAAAAGGTTATTTTGAACAAAATCATGACATATTTATATTTAAAACCACCACATTGAAATTTAATCTAAATCAAAGTAAATTAGAAAATATTCAAACACGAAATAGCTTAAAATATTTCATTTAAGGAAATGATTATGGTTTGTAAATTTGTATCCCAAAATTTCTTGTGTTAAGGTAATTCAATCAAAATCAATAAAGGAGTATTGTTTTGGGATCACGAACGTGTAGTTCACTCAATACAGATAAAGAAGATTGTAGGCATATTTTTCAACACACGATTACTTATTTATTGCCCTGACAGAACTGTCTGATTATCCGTTCTACTAGCACTTAGGCCTTTCCTAGTGTTGGTTGGAAGAGTAGATACTTGGATGTGTTGTCACGCGCAACCTTTGATACAAAACATCATTGATAGCGCAACATTTCCCCCATCCAGACGATATCTACTCCAAAACTCTAGAAAGAAACAGGAGTCAGTTATGTCTGTAATGAAGAGTTATAATTTTAAGTACATTATTATGATCTGCGGAGTCGCTGCACTTGGTGGATTACTATTTGGTTACGATACCGCTGTTATTTCCGGTGCGATTAACCCGATTAAACACTATTTTGATTTAAGTTCTGTTGGTGTGGGTTGGGCAGTATCAAACGTCGCAATCGGTTGTATCATTGGTGCATTTGTCTCAGGCGCATTAGCCGCCCGAGTCGGTCGTAAAAAGGCGCTTGTTATCGCCGCCCTTCTTTTTACTATTTCCGCTTTAGGCGCGTCACTCGTCGATTCGTTTACATGGTTTATCATCTACCGCATGATCGGTGGTCTAGCTGTAGGACTAGCCTCTGCTATCTCACCAATGTACATGAGTGAAGTGTCACCACGTCAGATTCGTGGTCGAGCCCTGAGCATGCAAAACTTCGCCATTGTTGGTGGTCAAGTAGTTATCTTTATCGTGAACTTTATGATCGCCAAGGGTGCGTCACAAGCATGGTTAACCGATATGGGTTGGCGAGTTATGATCGGTTCAGAAGTCATCCCTTGTGTCGCCTTCTGCATCTTTGTTCTCTTTATTCCAGAATCGCCTCGATGGTTAGTGATGGTTAACCGCTCTAAAGAAGCAAGAAAGATCCTGAAAAAAATTGGCGGCAAAGAATACGCAGATAACATGCTGCAAGCGATTGAAGAATCTTTACGGGAAGACTCTAAATCCAAAAATTCACAACCATCTGCACGAGATCTTATCAAACAAAGTCGCTTTTGGTTGTTCGCATTCCTTGGTTGTACCGTCGCGGTAATTCAACAATCAAGTGGGGTTAACGTCATGATGTACTTCGCCCCAGTCGTATTAGAAAAAGTCACGGGTAATACCGAAACAGCGATGTTCATGACCATCTGGATTGGTGTATTCCAATTAATTGGTACCGTTATTGGCTCAATGCTGATGGATAAATTGGGTCGTTTACCGCTATTAAAAGTCGGCTCTATTGGTGCTGTTGTCGGTTTAACGGTCACCGCCTTCTTTATGTATCACTCAGCCGGTTTAACCGGCGATGCAGCCATCCAAAGTGGTTATTTCACTTTATTTGGTATGCTGATATTTATGCTGTTTTTCTCCTTCTCTTGGGGATTAGGAGCATGGATCGTGATTTCAGAAATTTTCCCGAACCGTATGCGTTCTGCAGGTATGTCTCTGGCAATCACGGCAATGTGGGTAAGTAACTTTGTGATCGGGTTAGTCTTCCCGGTTTTAAACGAAAACCCATGGCTAAACGAACACTTTCATGGTGCTGCACCGATGGGAATGTTCGCCGTCATCATGGTTTTAGCAACGTGGTTCATCTATCGATTCTTACCTGAAACCAAAGGGGTTCAGTTAGAAAAAATGGAAGATCATGTGATGAAGCACCTAAATCGAGACAAAAAATCTCGTCTATCTGCCTCAAATACGCCAAGATGGCAAAATAATCGTCTAAGAACAGGAGAATAAGATGAAAGTAGGTAAAATCTCGAAATCAGCAAAAAACCTGATTCAACAAGTAGCTCTTACCGTCCTAGGTTGGATTGCACAATCAGGACAAGCCATTCATCCTTTTAAAGGCAGTGAACGGTTAATTGATGCGTACCACGACGATATTGGTGTTTCTACGCGTAATGCCTAGAAACGCACGATAACACTCTCACTAAACCAATGAGAGCTGGCAATTTGCCAACGTGTATCATTTCAGATGCCCTTGCGTTGTAGAGAAACTTCAACGAAAAGGTGGTAGGTCATCTGAAATGGTGTTGAATACCTAACCGGGTATAAAAAAGCCGCTGACAGTAATCAGCGGCTTTTCTTTTCCATTCAATTCAAGCATTCCTGCGTCTTTGGGTATCACATGCAGTTACGGTTGTCCCTTGGGGCCTGGCTTAGATTGGCATTCGTTAAATATCCGTTTGGTACACGTTTTACACACCTCATTATCTACCCCTTCGACAGCCACCCTTATTGAATTCTCAGCCGTAACAGCGGTCGGTTTATCCAAGAATGCCTGACTTAACTCGCGTATTTTAAGATTATCGATAACAAAGCCGAGCAAAGAGCAAGGCAAAACGCGGCACTCCCCTTGGGGATTGTTCATATTGTCTAACAAAAAATGTTCACCGGATAAATCGATAAAATTCACGCCGCGCATAACCAAAATACAGTGAGTAATACCGTTCTTTGCATACTCATGTAGGATATTTTGTACGTACGTTGTCGACCCAAAATAAAGCGCCCCCTCTACCCGCAAAATTTTTATCTTGGGACACTCCTCTAAATGATAGCGTTCAACTTTACGGAGTTCACGTTTACCATGTCTTTCGATTGGCGCAACTTCAGTCAGTTTTGGTAACACGGTGTTTGAAAGAAACACTAAATAGGATAAACCTATGCCCACATAGATAGCGTATTCCAATTTGATAAACAGTGTACAAAAAAAGGTGCCAGCAAAAATGAGCAACTCAGAGCGGCTTTTACCGATTGCACTGACTATCCCTTTAATATCGAATAAATTCCATGCAATAACCATGATCCCAGCAGCCATAACAGACATCGGAATATATTGAGTCATTCCCGGTAGTAACAACATTACGATAAGTACAAAAAGTCCGGAAATGACACTAGCTATGGGTGTTTTTGCCCCAGAATCAAAATTCCCTCCGGAGCGTGTGAAAGAACCGGAGCTGGGATAACAACTAAAAAAAGCCCCCACTAAATTTGAGATCCCCTGACCAATAAACTCCCTGTTACCCTCTACTTTCTGCTTAGAACGCAGAGCAATCGAACGTGAAATAGACGCCGCTTCAATCAACCCTAAAAAGGCAATGGCTGTCGCCGCTGGAAGTAATTGAGACAGTAAACTTGATGAGAATTCAGGCAGTGTCAATGTAGGTAAACTACCCGACAAAGCGGTCACCATAGGGATAGGTGCTGACGTTGTAGGGGCGATAAAATAACACACGGTTGAACCAATGATCATTGACCCTAAAAGATAGGGAACCTTTTTGATATAGCGTTTCCAGATAAGTGCGCTCACAACGGTAATCCCGCCAATCGATAATACCGTGATGTTAGTTTGCCCTATTCCTTGCCATATTGCTGATAAATATCCGATTAATGTTGGCGAAGAGGAGACCTCGATACCGAGTAAATATTTGAATTGACTCGCGGCAATCAAAACAGCCGCTCCCGAAGTAAATCCTTGAATAACCGTATGGGAAATAACATCAACCAATCGCCCTACTTTTAATACAGCGAGCGCTAATTGGATAACGCCAATCATTAACGTAATCAATGCGACTAATGACAATATCGAAGCATTATTCACATTGTGTAATGCGGCTAGCGATGTTGCGAGCACCATAGATAACGCCGCTGTTGGCCCTGAAATCATGTGTTTCGAACTACCAAAGATAGCCGCTAACGTACCAGAAATGATGGAGGTATATAAACCAACTTGTGGGGATAAGCCCGCAATGATAGCGTAAGCAATACCTTGTGGTAATACTAATACAGCGCCTGTTAAACCAGCCCAAAAGTCGTCTTTTAGCGTAGTAGGATTAAGCCAGGCGACTGAGTGACGATTAAACATACGAGAAAAAAACATGATAAATCCTTAGCAAAAGTCAAAGGCCGCTAACCTTTGACTCTTTAATTCCGATAAATTAGGCCTTCACTTTAATATATCTAAACAATCTCACACTGCTAAAGTAGGCAGATAAATTACTAGCGACAGTAAAGGTAATGAGCCAAGTTTACATCAATCTGCAATAAATCCGAAAAAACGGCTCAAGGTTGAGATGCTCGTGGGACTGATTCAAGATTCGATTGCTTCCTCAGAAAACAATTAGACAGCATCGCGCAATACAATTTAGTGTTGAACGCTAAATTGTATTGCTATATACCCAAGTAACCTCAAGATGCTGTTTCAGCGAGAATGTATTCGCTCTTAGGCAAGGCACTGATTTGAAGACATAGTCATTCTACGTAGAAAATCAGTAACACAGCCTAGGAGCGAATAAAACTCGCCCTTCGGGAGCTCATCAAAGAGCTTTTTGCAAATTCAGGTATTTGTCCGGCTTCTATGTACCCCACTTTACAATACAACAGCGAAGCGACGTCCCCTAAGCGGGTATCTAGGACCAATAACCGCAGCCCTATCTCTTTCGCGTAGGTTTCTAAACTCGCAAGTAACTGCTTTGCAATCCCCTTACCTCGCATAGTGGTATGCACCATGAGCTTTTCTACCTCACCTCTATGTTTGCCATTGGGTTTATAAGTCAAAGACAGCTGAACGGCACCAACAACACTCCCCTCCTCGACCGCAACCCAAAGGAGGCGGGAATTTCCCTTAATATCTTCTGCAACATCTTTCCAGTAACTGATTGTTTCACTAGGCTGAATAGGAGCAATAAAACCTACAGAAGCGCCGCCATTAACACTATCTGTCAATAATACTTGCAGGTCATCAACATAGGGATCAAGTGAGTCGATAATCTTTATGAATTCAATGGTCATGTAAATGCTCAGGGAAAGTAAGTTGATAGTAACCGACAGATAGCCAGCGTTCGTGTTTATAGCCGACATGCTCAAATTCGCCGACTTTTTTAAAGCCTAGAGATTCATGTAAACGCTCACTTGCAACATTTGGCAACGTCACGACACCAATGACATTACGTTTACCCAACTGCTTTAAGAGAACAAGCAATGCTTGATAAATGGCTTTACCTAGCCCTTTACCTGTCGCTGCAGGATCGAGATAAATAGATGGCTCAACTGAAAAACGATACGCGGACCGTTCACGCCATAAGTGGGCGTATGCGTAGCCTAATAACTTCCCATTTTCTTCTACAACTAACCACGGTAACCCTGTTTGCAAAACTTTGTCGATACGCATTTCCATGATCTGCTCATCAACAATTTCTTCTTCAAAGGTTATTACTGTATTTAAAATATACTGATTATAAATATCAACAATTGCTGTAATATCTGTCGCTGTTACGTTTCTAATTTGCATATCCATTCCTTTGATATACCCAAGTCATCTGTAGATGCTGTTTCAGTGAGAAAGTCGTCTTACTAAGCTAAGGCACTGATGTGAAGTTAGAGTCATTCTCCATTGAAAATCACGAACACAGCATAGGAGCGAATAACCCTCGCCCTTTGGGTATATACCTTAGTTACTTTTCACTGAATGCAATTTTGGTGGCTAATCCCAACAGCAAACCACCAGATATGCCTTCTAGCACCCGAGAAAAACGCTGCGCATGTGATGAACGCAATAACCAACTTCCCATCACCGCGTAGGTCACATTGCACAAGGTCGCCAACACACTAAACCACAAACCCAAAACGAACAGTTGTTCAGAAGTATTTTGGGTCGATACATCAATAAATTGCGGCAAAAAAGATAAAAAGAACAACGCCACTTTGGGGTTTAACACACTCACAATAACACCTTGCTTGAACACATTACTATGACTGGACTTACCTGAATCAGAAATCGTTAATGTCGATTGCCCTTGATACATCGCATATAACGATTTAACGCCAAGGTAAGCAAGGTAAAACGCGCCAAGCCATTTCACCGCAGTAAAAGCAACAGCAGAGCTGAGAATAAGAGCAGACAACCCCAAACAAGCGGCTAATGTATGAAATAGATAACCAACACCTAGCCCTAAGGCGGCTTTCATGCCTGCAACCATCCTACCTTTCATTGTATTCGAGACAATGTAGATAACGTCTGGCCCAGGAATCAAGTTGATGGACAAACAGGCAATGGTAAATAAAATAATCGTATGAAGTGTCAGCATAACTGTCCTTGTTCCTCTTAATTGATTAACGCCCGTTAGAAGTGAATCGAATTATTGATAAGGCTGATATATTTGCATGTAACCTTCTGGGTTTGGTACAGAAGAGAATCCATATCTTGCATATAAATCAGCGGCGGTTGAGGTAATCAACAAATAGCGTCTTAATCCCTGTAAATCTGGATGAGATAGAATGGCATCGAGTAATAAATGGGAGCCACCTAACCCTCGATATGGTTCAAGGATGAATACATCGCCCAAATACGCAAACGTCGCATAATCAGAAATAATACGGGCAAAACCAATTTGTTGTTCGCCTTGGTAAAGACCAAAACACAGGGAGTTTTTTATTGAACATTTAACGATATCGAGGCTGATACCTTGTGCCCATTGGCTATGGGTTAAATATTGGTGAATCATTAACACATCAAGTTTATCTGGATCACTGCTTACGCTTAGTGCCGCCATGGCTTACGCTCTTCCTTAATAACATATTAATCAAAAATTTATATAACACTCACTCCTAGCTATTAAATAGCGGAGATAAAATTAATGTGCATTAATCACTGTATTGCGTCAAGGCAATTTTGCGCGCTTTATCACTCGATAGAACATGATTAAAACAAGTAAAAGAAAGGAAGTTTGTGCAGAATCTACATTTCATGTTTGATGAATTTACACCTTCATCAAACATGAAATATATACCCTTAGTTAATTGGAATTCAGCGAATCTGTGGTGATCGCATCGGCCAATTTAATGGTAGGAATTTTGCCGGCATCGAGAACAGTTTCTACAGGTACCTCAGACATCTTACCTGGCTGAAACTCAACATACGTGAACTTAATCCCGAGCAACGCAGATAATACCGCAACCGCTACCGCGATTTTTTTATAGAACAACCTTTGTCGTTTATTTTTCATAATATAGTTATCTATTGATGAATTACTTATTTTATAGTACGAATGGTTCACAAATTCTGGAATCATCATCTCATAGATGACAAAGAAAGGGCATCTTAATAATGAGAATACCCCATTTGATAGTAAATAATATTGGGAAAAGTGATTTAATAACCAATATGTTAGTTTTAAAGCCTTTTAAATACTGAGGATAAAAAAGAATCAATCCCTTAAAAACCCAAGGGTATTAGCCAACTTCACGGGAGACTATAGCGTATGTTTTTTGATATAAACATGGTCATCAAAATAGCAACCACCGATTTGATAGTTCTGTGGAATAATCTCATCCAGAATAAAATTGCATTTTTTTAATACACTTTCAGAAGCCACATTACCTTCTGTTACTACCGCTTTAAAGTCACTAATTTTATGGGTTTCATATGCCCAATTTAATAACTCCGTTAATGTTTCAGAACAGTAACCATGACCATAAAATTTAGGGAGTAATAAATACCCTAATTCCGCAATATTATTTTCATATTTGAACCCAGTAATACCCACTTTATTTCCGGTTTCATTTTCAATAATCACTAAACTCAACCAATCCCCAGACGTTAACTCCCAAGGTAAAACACGCCCAGCAAATTTTTCCTCGATGGCTTGTTCATCCATAGGATCAAAGCACCGTTCAATGACTCTGTGATCACTGTGTAAATCAAAAAACAAGGTCCTATCTTCTTCTAAAATACTTCTCATTGTTAATCTAGGCGTTGTTATTCTTATCATGTCATCTCTTATCGTTATCTTTATTGCCATATCTAGTTAGAAAAAATTAACATAAACAAAAGGCCATGGCACGTTGGATTACACGCCATGGCGGAGGTGAGCCTATTTTTAAACTTTATTACCATGTAAACATCAAGGCTTTATTTTAAATCTATCCAATTTTTCGTTGCATAAATAAGCTAAATGCACTTGGATAAATCGCTATTTTTGTCGCATCTCACTTATTCTCATCGGCATCCGATCAATATCACCAAACAATTCTTTCAACCCCAAATAATCTAAACGAGTTTTTACACCACCATCCTTACCAACCAAAATAACTGAGTGGTTCCCTAGTCCGTAACTCGCCTTGGCTTGCGTAAATAATTGGGCAGACACTGTGCCAGAATAATTAGTTAAGGTTTGGTTTTTCTGAAACACAAACCACACCACATCTCTGTCTTCAACATCATTGTTTAGGCGTTTTAATAAGGCCTGAGCATTATTTTGTTGTGTGGTTTCATCGACTAGGATAATTCGATGCTGCCAGCGAAGTTGGTTCAAATCAGCGAGTGGCGCGGCGACAGCAGCACCACTGATAAGTCCTAAACACAATAAACTGACGGCTTTGATAATCTTCATACGTTAACCTCTCTTAATTCGTTCCACTCATATAATGAGTTTGGTAGAGATTATTGAAAGTGGCAATAAACCGTCAGTTTGGTATTCATAGTACGCACTAAGAAAGATCAGCAATCAATCACAACGCTTTGGAAAAGTAAATTCTATCAACGTCATACATAGGGAAGTGAGGCAATCGACCTGTCTCGATATAATCCAACTTTAAATAAAAATTGGGCGCTTGATTAGAAAAGGTATCCACAAAGATATGGGTTACACCTTGTTTCATGATTGTTTTTTCTAAAGCGGTCATTAATTGGCGGCCATACCCTAATCCACGTAGAGTTTCAGGCAACCAAAGAAATTTAATATAGAAGCTAGTATACAAAAGTGACCCCGTCACTCCACCTACAATATTACCTTGCTCATCTCGTAGATAACAGGCTAGGTTCTGTTCTTGAGCATTGGGAAAACTCGTGGCATGGTATGAAGATAACCCTTGATAGATAACATTAATATCTCGATCTTGAGGGCTTGAGTCGATAGTAATATTCATGACAATTCTCGTTGAATTCGTTGAGCATTGTCTGTTATGTGGTGAGTTAGATAGATAAGTTCCAGTGACAAATTACAAGCTATAAGCGATTTAACACAAGCTCAGCAACATTAACCTTGCACCTGAGAGATTTACCCAAGCAACCTCAAGATGCAAGGTTAATTGTCATCATTAGGCATCTTCAAGTGTGTCGAGCATCTTAGCTCGCGCGCGACATGCCAAATAGTTCATATCAATACCTTGTAAATTAAGCAATTTACCAACGGCAGGATAGAGCTCTCCGAGCACTTCACTTAACGACTCTTCAAGCGCGCTTACCGCTTGTTCTGAACCTCGGATCACCTCAATATTGACACTATCACCCGAAAACTTATGTTCAAACAAAGGAACTCTAGCCCCGTTCATGGCCGAATGAACACTAAACCATCCTTCTTGTTCATCAACTTGAGTAATCGTCACACTAGCACCATTGACAGCCAGGTAGCCACCAACAAAAATATACCGTTTCCAAGCAACTGGAAAACTAAGCATCAAGCTATATCTTTGCTCGTGATACGAAACATCAATGATCTGGGCTTGAAAGTCGATATCACCTTTGAGTAGGCGTATCTTATCGTCTTGCAGCGACTCTTGAGCCAATGAAACATGCACGATAGAGCCTATATCACATAAGCATAATGTGGTGGAATAAAAATCGGCGGATAACAATTCGAATACTGCGCTATCGTTATCTAGACAATCAACGACCATAAATCGTACCCCGTCTATGACCACATCAGCACCAAAACCTAAACCTTGATAAAAATCGTGATGACATTGCAACGTAAATTGCACACCACCATCCACTTGGCTAACACCTGTTACTTTAGCCACGGATTGCACGAGACCTGTAAACATATTTTATATTGCCTTTATTGTTATTGTTGTTGAGAACTTTCGTCTCTTCTCAAAGAACACCTAGGACTCTCCCACTCTGTACCTCAAGTAACTGCGTATTAGTTATACAAAGTGTAAGTTTTACAATTCTAAAATGAGCATCTTAATGATATTAAGTAGAAAAAGCTAACATAGAACGTAGAAAATACCCACTGTTAGCCATTTTATGTCTTTTGGTTAATCAATTCATATAAACGCTAAATTTTATCTTAAAAAACATAATGCTATAGAAATATAAACTAAGTTTACTTCTTTTCTCAACACAATAAGTTGGTATGCAATTTTGTAAAATATGTTTTAAATGTGAGAATCCACCCAAACTTTAGCTAAGCACCCTCAGATTAGTGGCCTGAGAGAGCCTCAGCAACAGCTGCATCGGCATGAATTTGAGTTGTATCATAAAGAGGCACATCAGTATCTTGACGGCTAATAAGTAGCGCAATTTCTGTACAACCCAAAATAACGGCCTGAGCACCAGACTCACGTAATTGTTTAATCATCGCGACCACTTTTTCACGCGAACTAGGACGAATTTTCCCACAACAAAGCTCATTGAAAATAATCGTGTGCATAACATCGCGTTGCTCCTGCTCTGGCGTAAGTACATCAATACCATAACGCTCTATTAAGCGCTGTTTATAAAAATCTTGTTCCATGGTAAATCGGGTGCCCAATAAACCAACACAGATAATATCGTCTTGAACCAACTGCTCTGCTGTCGCATCAGCAATATGCAACAATGGAATTGAGATGGTGTCTTCAACTGCTGGGGCTACTTTATGCATGGTGTTGGTCGCTATTAACAAAAAATCTGCACCAGCGGCCTCAATACCCAGTGCCGCTTGAGCCAATTGTTCACCCGCCTCTTCCCAGCGGTCTTCATGTTGCAGCTGTTCAATTTCAGCAAAGTCGACACTAAACATAGCTATTTTTGCCGAATGTAAACCGCCTAATGCCTCTTTTACACCAACATTTAACGCGTGATAATAACTGACTGTAGATTCCCAGCTCATACCGCCTAATAAACCAATCGTTTTCAATTGTTATTCCTTATTGATGTTATTTGTAACCGTGATCGCACAGGTTAATAATCTTCTCTTGCCTTTAACGATGAAAAATCAGACATAATGGCCGATTGATATGCAGGACGTTGCTTTAGTTCTGCATACCAACGCTGAACATTCGCTGGCAATTTTATCTCTAATCCTTGGTTCACGAGACGAAATATAATCGCTCCAAGCGTAATATCGGCCAATGAAATCTGATGTCCTGCGATAAAATCGTGATGACCAAGTGGTTGATTAATTTTTTCTAAACATGTCTTGCAGCTGGCCAAAGCACGCTCAATTTGCGTATGATCACGCTTACTTTCCGGCATCCGATAATATCCCCAAAAGAGATCCATAAAAGCAGGCTGGAAAGTACAATGCGCCCAATCCATCCAACGTTCATACAATGAACGTTGATACGCATCATTGGCATACCATTTCACACCACCATATTGCGCGGCTAAATAACGTAAAACGGTGTGCGACTCCCATACAACTTTTTCACCATCAATCAATACGGGTACTTTTTGCATCGGATTTAGCGCAGCAAACTCTGGTTTATCAAGCCCACCAAACTCACCGCCGACTTGAATAGATTCAAAATCTAACTCCAGTTCACCCAATAGCCACAACACTTTTTGGACGTTAAACGCCGTTCTTCTTCCATATAACTGCATATTTTTCCCTAAAAAAATAGCGATCAGTGAGCTGATCGCCATCTCATTGTCATCAAATATTAATTAGGACGCGACAGCCACCCGCGACCGATACAAATGTGCATGAGACAGAGTATATTCCCCTGCCACTTCACATTGAATGTCAGCACCATAAAGCTGATCTAATGGTTTTCCATAAGCGTATACGTTGACTTCTTCACCCGTATTTTGTTCGATAACATTGATTTCTATGCGGCGATATCCGTCCACTTCGTGGATTCGCTCAAGAGAGTCCATTTCTGCGAGCGCGGCGTCATCTACCATAAACACTTGACCTGACACCTGATAGCCATGACCTTTATTCAGAATCAGCCAAGGTGAATGACGCTCACCAACTAAATAAAATGGGTAACGATACTGTGTTTTAAATTCGCCAGGGTAACGAAGACCTTTATTCGTTTTATAGTTTGGAAACCCTTCCTTTAATGTCCCGAAGACAAACACTTTGTGCATGAAATTATCCTTACTTCAAATAGCAAAAAGCGAGGCCGCTAGGCACTGCTAGATGGAAAACCTATCACTAAGAGCGGGCATAAACTGACTTAAAAAGCATCGCATGGTGAACGATGCGGTCGCTCTAGAATAATAAGCATATGCACTTCTTTTCTCATAAATCGAGTAAAAATACCAGCTTAGTTTAGGTGCTTTTCTTTTTAAATGAGAATCCTTTTCCACCTACTCAGTTATGCGACACAGTCACTTTAATGTTCGGGAATATCATGAGCACTGTTACATACGGTATTTTTTGGACAGTATTTATCTAACAACATTAACGTCACGCCATTCGTCCAACCAAAACCATCTTGCAGCGGATATTCACCACCGCCTCCTCCACCTAGCTTATCTCCAGATACAACGTATTTTTCTACCAGCTTATGTTCTTTATCGTAAGTGGCTTGCACATTACGTAAAAATCGTAATCCAACCTCTTTGGCAACACCATCAATCTGATAAGACGATAAACCTTCTACTGCCACCCATTGCAATGGAGCCCAGCCATTAGGTGCATCCCATTGCTGACCCGTATGGATAAGTGTGGTCGTTAAACCTCCGGGTTTCAGCAACTTAGATTCTACTGCGCGAGCAACCTGGTTTGCTTGCGGCTGACTGGCGACGTGTAAAAAGAGAGGGAATAGCGTTGCTGCGGTTAACTGATCATGCAATTTTCCGTCATGCCAGTTGTAATCGCCATACCAACCAGCAGAACTATTCCAGAGATAACGGTTAATCGCCTCTTTATGCAAATTCGCATTGGTGATCATCTGTTGCGCGAGTGCATCTTTATGATCTAACTCATAAGCGTAAGCGATGACTTTTTGTAGGTGATACACCAAACTATTTAAATCGACGGGTAACAGATCGGTCGTTCGGATTGTCACTAATTGTTGAGGGTCGCTAAACCAACGGGAACTAAAATCCCATCCTGATTCGGCTCCTGCACGCAAATTACGGTAGAGCGCTTTCTTGGCCTGTTCACCATTACCCGAACCAATATCACTCGCAAGTTTATTGGCGGTGGATACATCATCTAGCCAAGATTCTGTGCGAGGAACATTGCGCGCATCCCAATAACGATTAAGTACTGAACCGTCGGCCAATTTAACCACTCGTTTATTCGCCTTTCCGTTTTTAAGCTCTTCAATTCCATCCATCCAATAGTTGTATTCAGTGACGAGCTGCGGCAAATATTTAACGTAAATATGATCGCCTTTATGGCTTGCGAGTAAGTCAATCATCAAGCTAAAAAATGGCGGCTGTGAACGGCTCAAATAGTAGCTACGGTTACCATTGGGGATCAGGCCGTACCGATCGAGTTCGGCAGCAAAATTATCCACCATCTCTTGTACAACATCCCAATGGCCACTTTCTGCTAACCCTAACATCGTAAAATAGCTATCCCAATAATAGACCTCTCTAAATCGCCCACCGGGAATCACGTAAGGCTCTGGCAGCGGAAGCAGCGAATCATAAATACCGGCCGCTTGCGTTGTTCTAGTTAACTGCGGCCACAAGGTATCAATATGAGCCCGTAGTGTTTGCCCTTCGGGCGGTACATAACCATCAGCAGAGTTAGGCAGAATAAAGTGGTCTTGAATAAAGGTGGCGAGTTCAAATCCTGGTTGCTGTTTTTGGTGTTGCCATGCTTTCAAAATATCTTTAGGTACGCCTTTGGGCACAGCATCAGCAAAGGTTTTCTGATCAGGAAAAATCTGTTGCTGCTGTACGGCTTGAAACAGTGGGCCAAATAAGACATCAGGAGGCTCAGGCTTACTTTGAGCCAACAAGGGATGACAAACCAATGCAGCCCCAATACATAGAACCCCCAGAGTGGGCTGGTTGAGAAACTGATGGCGCCGTGTGTCTGCATGCTCATTTTTCTGTCTCATGAATCACTCCTTATGCAAAAGCATGTAATGTAAGTGATGATAGTACGTTCATGAGTAGAGAAATTAGACACTCCCCACAATACAATAGGTTATAAATTAGGGGATATAGAATAGCGGAAAGCGCCACCTTAAGACATCATAAGCATGGCGCTGACTTGGTTTTGACCTGATATTAGCGATTGACCATGGCTACAGATTGAGACGCTGTATGCTGGGTTTTAAATAGAGCCGCTAGCGATTGCTCGTTATCAACACGCTCGACCTGCCAATCATGAGAATCAGTGCTGACCAATTCAGGATCGCGCTCGCGAAGCACTTGTTCCAAGGCATCTTTATCCACTTTTCCATCTTTGACGACCTTATCCATTTCTTGTGGGGTTAACGTCGAAGTATGCCCCCCTGGTAAATAGATAGTACCGTTAGAAAAATCGACCGCAAACGCCACCACACCAGGAATAAAGAAAAACAGCAACCCAATGGCATCTAATACGGCAATTCCGACATCAATCCTACCATCCACTTGTCCCTTGCGCTCTGGGTGAATAATGGTGCCACAAGCGACTAAATTGAAGCACAAACAAAAAGAAACAGCTAAAGAAACTATCGATTTCATAGTTTTCCCCATCAAAGTGTCGAACAATGGGTTTAAGTCTAGTTAATCTCAGGAATTTTTCGTCATCGGCAAGTGAAGGAACCGCAAAATCTAGACAACAGACATTTTGCTGTTAGTCATTTTTATCAGTTGCTAAATAGAAAAAACAGTCAGAGAGGAAGAAGAACATGGTGCCCAAACTTTACGCTAGGCACCGAGTCGATGAACATTAGTCGATCGTAACAACGCGGTTTTCTTTGGCACTGATGATCGCGCCATCAAGAATCTTTAATACTTGCACGACCTGCTCTGGAGGAACGGGTAATTCAGCACCTTCGCTGACCGCTTTGGCGAATTGATTGTAGTAAGCAAAGTAAGCCCCCTGCTCGGATGGCACAGCAACATCGCCTTGAGCCGTACGTAAAATTGGCCAACGTACTTTTTCTTCTACGCCCCACTGCGCTATGTTGTTCACGGGACGTTCACCAGCAAATAACGCATTAGCCTGAACATCACTCATTTGTGATTGCATACTGCCTTTTTCACCATAAACGATAAATTCTTTCATTTGCACATGATTTAACTTACTCGCCGATACATAAGACGTTGCGCCGCTCTCATGCTGTAGGGTTAAAACAAAGCTGGCATTAGTGGTTCCTTGAGGTAACTCTACTTCATCAATATGAGCATAAACAGATTTAACCGAACCCAATAAATACACTGCTTGGTCGACAACATGGCTGCCTAAATCACGCAGTAACCCACCGGTTGGACCGGGCTCTAACGAATCTGGGTCATCACAATCAAGGCGTGAGTGCATCCGCCAAATTTTGCCAAGTCTGCCCTCATCCATCGCTTTGCGCAGAGTACGAACATCCGTATCAAAACGGCGGTTATGGAAAGCACATAAAACCACCCCTTTTTTCTTCGCCGCATCAAATAGCCCCTGTGCGACTTCCGCATTAGGCGCAAATGGTTTGTCTGCGACGACATGGAGCCCCGCTTCAATGGCCTCAAGGACTAAATCTCGCCGGGTTTCTGGAGGAGTAGAGATAGTAACAGCATCCACGGTTCCTGATTGGATCATGCTGGTTAAACTATCGAAGACAGGCATACCTGGAAAGTCTTGTTCAATTGCAGCCAGCTTCGCTGGCGAACGTGCCACAATACCTGTTAACTCTAGGTCTTGCGCTGCTTCAATAAATGGTGCATGAAAATACTGACCACCCGTACCATATCCCACTAGACCAATACGCATAGAGTCCTCCTCCATTGAATTATTATGAAACTAATACCCTACACCTCTAGCACGCAGTTTTCCAATCGAACTGATTAACCTCAATTTATTCGACGTGAACAATCGTTCGGCCATCTTTCAAACAAGAATCGATGCCTTCTCCTTTGAGTTGCTCACCAAGAGGAGAATGCGGAGTAACCACCACCAGCTTTCCCTCATTCAATTTTGTTCCACCACAATCGGGTAACAGCCAATACATGGAATCATCATCGAGTGTAATAACTGCACCAACAGCAATCTCATCATCTTCCTCAAATTCTCGCAGCACTAAGGCTTTGATACGCGCAATCGTCGCATCACTATCAGCGACTCGCTGCGACTCGCTGCGACTGACCATGTGCAAGATAAGCCGCTTCTAACCCTACGGTATCGTATTGTGTTTCCGCTTTACTCTGTTCATGCGTAGCCAAATCATGAGCACTGCTGGCTGCATCAAATGCAATTTGACGCTGAGTATTGAGCAGCTCTAAAAGCTGTTGGCGTAACAAAGTCTTATTTATCATGGCTCGTTAGGTATTCAAATGGAACAACATGCAAAGTTTATCAAAGACACGACAGGGTTACACAGAGTAATTTTTTCAACCGTAACGAGATGTATCCATTAATGAAATGGCTATAATGAGCGTTTTATTTAGTAGGCATCACCGCCTTAACGACCATAATAAATACACTAGCACATGAATAATAAACTGAATTCTATGACGCCTTCTCGAGTCATCCGATTTTTGATCGGCGATGACAATGTTCCAACGTTTCATAGAGTGCACCACACTTTTCTTATGGTGAGTTTCTGTTTTTATGTATTTGCTGGACTTTTTAACACCTTATTTCTCCATCTCTATTACCTGTTCAATATCGCCTTTATCACTTTAGGTCTTTCTCAAATCGTCATCTGGTATTATTCCAGGTTTAAAAACCATTTTAGGTCGATGGCTATCCTATACATAGCGCTGCACTACCTGTTCATAATTCCAGCAAATTGGTTTTTCAATGCTGGATCCCAAGGGCCAACATTCGCCTACCTCTATCTGGCTGTAATTTATTCCGTATTTGTATTTTCAGAATTAAAAGTTTTCAACGCGTTTGTGGTGCTGATTTTATTGGGGGTTCCCAGTGGATTATTAATTATTGAGTATTATTACCCTGCTTCAATTTTCGGTTACTCTGGGGCAATGTCACGATTAACAGACCTTGTTATCAACTATTTCATTTCCATCGCTATTCTAATTACTGTGGTTGTGCTTTACACCCAAGCACTTAAACGAGAAGTACGACGAGCCAATTCATATTCTCGACAACTACAACTTATCAGTGAAACCGACGGACTAACTCAATTAAAAAATCGATCCTATTGTGTCAATGCATTACGAAGGATTGAAGCGGAAAATAAAAACTTTAACGTTATTATTTTAGATATCGACCATTTTAAAAACATCAACGACACCTACGGTCACGACGTGGGGGATATCGTTCTAAAAAAAGTGTCAAACATATTAAAAATGCACTCCCAAAAGCATGGTGCTCTGCTAAGCCGTTACGGTGGAGAAGAGTTTTTGGTGATCACCTTTTTCCAATCCTTTGACCAAACAATCTATTTGGCAGAATCACTGCGTAATGCCATTAGCCGTGCTTACTATGGTTTACCCAAGAACGTTACCATAAGTCTTGGCGTAGCCAAATCTGTCCCCAATGAGGAGTACAGTAATGTGATAAAAAGAGCAGACCAGGCACTTTACCATTCCAAACATATCGGCCGAAATAGTGTTTCAACTTTTGCCACCGAGTAATACTTTCGATTCATACTTAAGTAAGATTGCCATTGTATTCATCTATCCAAACAGATAGATTAAATTCAATAAGTTACAAAGGTGAAACTAAGGAAAGAATTCATGGCTAATTACGGATGTCAGTTGATGGCAGAACCGATGACGCGCGTTTTAATGCGTCGTCCAGGAAAAAGTTTACTGCAAGCAGATAAAGCAACTTGGCACTATAACGATCTGTTTGATGCTGAAAAGGCCATAGTCCAATACGATCAATTTGCACAACTGATTCAAGCCACTGGTTGTGACATTGTGTGGTTAGAGGATAATAACGATGGATTAGCTGATGCAATGTTCACCCGCGACTCTTCGATCATCACCAAAGCCGGTGTCATTCCGTTGAAAATGGGCAAAAAACTGCGAGCACCAGAACCACAGTTACACAAAGCCGCATTCGAAAAACTGGGCATTCCAATCTTAGGAGAACTCACTGGAGATGCTTGTGTCGAAGGCGGTGACACTATTTGGTTAAATGAAACCACGCTGCTTGTTGGTATGGGATTTCGATCTAACGAAGAAGGTGTAGTGCAGCTTAATCAACTGTTAAATCCGCACGGTATCAAGGCGCTGGGATTTGACATGCCTTACTGGACAGGCGAAGACGCTTGTTTACATTTAATGTCAGTGATCTCCCCACTAACGGAAACCAAATATTTGGTTCATCCCCCACTAATTCCTGCGCGCCTATGGCGCATGTTGAAAGACCTTGATATTGAATTTGTTATTGCTCCCGAAGATGAATTCACCGCTTCATTCGGGCTAAATCTGAATGTACTTCCAACGTCACCAGACAACTGCATTATGATTGACGGTTTTCCAAAAACCAAAGCCGTCATGGAAGCCCACGGTGTTAAGGTAACAACCTTTGCTGGAGATGCCTTATGCATGGCATGTGAAGGTGGCCCAACTTGCCTGACCAACCCGATTGTGCGCGGTTAAATCTCAAATAAAAAGGGAGCGATTCACATCACTCCCTGTTAACGACTAATTAAACGCTATTTAGGTTGCGTTTGATAGTAATTTTCACGAAACGCCAAACTACCCCACATAGCATTAGCATGTGCACGTAACGTCACCGCCTCATCAACGGGCGCACCGACCATCTTATCTGTAGCCGGATTATAGCGATAAGTTGAGATCCCTTGTCCGGGTTGTAACACCACCAATTGGTTGTCTGCGGTTAACCAACCAAAGTTTTTATCCCTTTGCATCATGGCGCGTTGCTCGTTTTCTGGTACTGGCTTCGTCAAGTCATACCCAATCATTGGGTTCACACTGCTGATGCCAGCCAATGAGAGTAGAGTTGGTGCAATATCTATTTGGCTAACCAAACGATTATCCAATTTAGGCGCAATGCCTCCACCGAAAATCACAGCCGGAATATGGAAGTGACCAACTGGGATAGGTTGATCACCAAAGGTTCTCGCGTCATGGTCAGCAACTGCAACAAATACCGTATCGTTCCAGTAAGGTGATGCTTTAGCTTGGCGAATAAACTCACCTAATGCGTAATCCGAATACTTAACCGCATTCTCACGAGTCGCTCGCGGTTCATTCACGTGTTTAATACGCCCTTCTGGAAATTCAAAAGGTGAATGGTTGGAAGAACTAAACACCAATGAGAAAAATGGCTTACCTTGCTGATTGAGCTGGGTAAACTGCTGATTCGCTTTATTATACAAATCTTCGTCCGATGTTCCCCATGAGCCAACAAAGACAGGGTTTGAGAACGTTGGCTGATCTTGCATATCCACAAAACCGTTACCAAGGAAGAAAGATTTCATATTATCGAAGTGGCTCTCACCCCCATAGATAAATTGAGTATGGTACCCACGACCTTTCAGCAAATCGGCAATAGTGAAAAAGTTCGTTTGGCTTTTTCCTAACTTAACCACAGAGCGAGCAGGTGTGGGTGAAAAACCGGTTGTGACAGCTTCAATACCGCGCACCGAGCGAGTCCCGGAGGCATACATACGAGTAAATGCCCAACCCTCATGGATCAATTTATCCATATTTGGCGATAAATCTTCACCACCAAGGGATTTTACAAACTGAGCACCGTGACTTTCGAGCAGTAAAATCACAATGTTTTTCGGTTTACCTTGGTAACTTGCTACGTGTTTAGCCAAAGACGGTTGCTTATCAGAAACAAAATCACTATTCGCCACATTCATATTGGAACGAACTTCATCAATGATTGCTTGTTTTGGCATCGATGGATAGTAATCAAACGCACTCGCCTCTGACTCCATCTGTTTTGCCGCAAACAACACAGAGTAAGAAGAGTTAAGCACCAAGTCGTTCACCAAAGGGTCAACAGCAAAAGAGACCATAGCAGGGTTTAGTGGGCGGTGTTCAAATGAAGAACGAGCGCCCATTACGCCCAAAGCCACAGCAACAACAGCCACTAGAGGGCGAACATACCATTTAGGATAGACAAGATTTCGCGTTAAATATCCACTTAACTTCCAACCACCCCAGACTACGGCAATCGTCACAACAGTGCCGATGAAGAGTTCTAACTTATACCCCACCCAAAGCATGCTAAACACTTCTTTTGGATAGATAAGGTATTCAATAAACAATCGGTTAGGTCGTAAGTCATATTCTGTAATAAATGCAGGCGTTGCCACTTCCATATAAACCGCGAGCCACAGCCCAACGGTAATCCAGACCCTCAACAGGCACTTGACCACAAAGCCGATACCCCGGTCGCTTAACAGCAGTGCACTCACCAAGGCTGGCACGATAAGCAAATAACAAACCGACGCAATATCAACACGAAAACCACTGATCAGTAACCTCAACCAACCATCAGCTTGTGAAACACGTTCAAATTGCCATAAACCTAAAGCAATTCTGGAAATTGAGAAGATACATAACAATACAACAGCCGTTCCCACTACAGGGAACAATGGGCCAAATAAAGAGCGCAATCGTTTCAAAGTCAATTCTCTGTATAACAATGAGTCAAGCGAAGTGATATAGGAGAGCCATCAACTCCCCCTCTATTAAACGCTTAAAATTATAGGAGAGTTTTTATGAGTAAAAATAATTAAATCAATGAAATATTGCCTATATTGCAACGATATATATGAAACTGAGCTTCGTCGCACAATCAAACGATGTAAATCATGCACGGCCTGTTGCACTATGATTTTAACAAAGGTTTTGTAATCCCTTAGTCGCAACGACAGGCAAACGCGCTAAGTCAGCGTTATCTCGAATCGCAAGATACTCGCACCCTTTGAATGTGAGATGTAGATATTCAGCTGTCAATTGAAAAGGTTCAATAAAACAACTCGGTACTTCCTGATTATACCCTGTACTTAATACCGACATGGATTTCCCTTTTAGTTCTCGTCCTAACGCCTTCTCAATCGTGAGAAGATCTGAAAGCCGGTCAAAAAACACTTTGAGCTGAGCAGACATCGAATACCAATAAACCGGAGAAGCAAACACGATGTGTTCATAATCCGTTAGAGTTTTAATCAGAGGAATAAAATGATCATCACGATTTTCATGTGAATAGTCATAAAAACTGATATCAAAATCGGTGAGATCCAATAATGTAGCCCCAGACAGCTGCACAAACTCATCGACCAATTTTCGCGTATTACCATCCTGCTTAGACGTACCTAATACTACAGCAACCTTCATACTTATCCCCTGATAATTTGACTTTATTTAGCACTAATATTCCCTGTAAATGTATCTATATCATGGTCATAGAACAAAGACACGCATCTTGAGGTTACTTGGGTATAGCAATAGATTATTGATTTTCAGCAGATGAAGGTATTGGGAATCATCGTTAAGACGGGATATAACAAGGACATACTAGAGCTAAACGTGTGTCCTTGTTATTTGAGGCTGGTTAGCTAATTATATGTCGCCACTATCTTCAAGTGCTTTTAGCTCTTGAAGAGGAGGGATTGTGTCAAACATAACAGGATCGAGCAAATCCCAAACAATACCGCAAGTCGGTTTGTGTGGCGCTTCAACCTCAATGGTTCTGGTTGGTGTATAGATAGCATCAGCAACTGTATCAAATACTTCTGGATAGAGCGTCTCTGTCAGAACTTGGCAATCATGCACTAGCGCTGCAGATGGTGTGTCCGTCGTAATTTTACCAATGCGGTACAACATACCCCATTCAGAATCGAAGAAACCATGACCTTTACCAAAACGCACGCCTTCTTCATTAATAGCGCCAGTACCGGTTACCATAAAATCGAGTTCTGGTAGTTTATCCCGAATATCGATTAAAGACATCGGTTCGCCTTCACGCTCTAAACCATCAAGGGTTGCAGCATATAGGTAGCGAGCAGGATCAATTTTAGCTGGGTCAAGAACCCAAAAACCACGTTTGATCGAATAAGTGGTGATAAGGATCAGCTTACCATCTTGTAGTGCACGGTAACGTAGTTCTTCTAAACAGTTATCTGGCGTGATAAAGATGCACTTCGCTTTTTGATAAAATGGGTGATCGATTAAGCGTTGAGTTGCATCTGAGCTACCTTCAAAGTCGGTAATAAATTCACCGAAGTCAAAATGAAAACGACTGTCAGGAAAGGCAACTTTACGTAGCTCCTCAAAAACACGATTACGAACTGATGTTTTATGCTCCATGAGCAAAGCCTCCAATAGAAAATAAATAATTAATGTGTATATTAACCCTGCCCCATAAAACGGCGCAGCAAGCGTCGTTCAAGAACTGTAGCGATCTGATACAACAAAATAGAGATAGCAACCGCTGCAAAAGTAACGGCCCATATCATGCCGTAGTCCATTCGACCACGAGAAAGATTCAATAAATTACCCAGCCCCATACCGGTAGCCATCCATTCAGCGATGATGACACCTAACAAAGCTCGGGGAATGGCGAGACGAGCCGCAGCACACAAATAAGACATACTGGATGGAATACTCACTCGACGAATTTTAGTGAGAGAACTAGCACCATATACGGAAAGTAAATCGATTGCCGCAGATGGTATCTGACTCAACCCTTGCATCAGGGTCACATACGCTGCAAAGAAGGTCACCAAAACTGCAACGGTAAGTGTCAGTAACGTATCTCGCCCCAGTAACAGGACCAAAATCGGGGTTAATGCAACTAAAGGCATGCTTTGTAACAGCAATGCCACAGGCATAAAACTGTTGCGTAAGAAACGGTTATAGTGACTCAGCAATGCCATGATAAACGCAAACAGCAACCCAAGAACCATGCCGATTAATGCATAAGGGACCGATTGCAACAGAGCCTCAATAAGCCGCTGTTGAGCCACCGAAGCGCGAACACCACTGATCAAGTAAGACCACAAATCAAATGGACCTTTGGCAATAATACTTGGCAACTTCAGTGCTGCAATGATCGCCCACCAAATAGCAAAAGGAATGATCAGTGCTAACAAAGACAGCAGTGGTTCTTTGATCCAGCGAACTGCGCCTGAAGATTTATGTGCTTCAAGAACTGGCGAGGGCGTCATTGTGACCGCTTTCGTCGTCGCATTCACTTTGCGCGATAGCAGTGCAAAAATGCCGTACCCTATCGCTGATAATATGGTGGCCGTTATACCAATCGCCCACACACGATCTGCGTTGGCTAAAGCCAATGAACCCAATAAGTAGGTACCTAGCCCCCAGCGAGAGCCCGAACCGAACTCAGCCATGATTGAGCCCAAAATAGCAGCGGGAGCGGCGACTTGCAGACCCGCTAGTAGGCCAGGCAGAGAAGAACGTAAACGAACAAAACGTAATACGGCCAACTTACTACCACCATAGGTACGAACAAGATCCATCGTTCTATGGTCAGCCTGTTTTAAACCTAATAGCATCGCAATCATGGTTGGGAAATAAACAGATATCGCAGCAAGAATAATTTGTGGTTGTTCACCATGGCTAATCAAAACCAATATTGGTCCCAATGTTAAAGGTGGTATGGCAAAGAGAGTAATGTTGACACCACGAAATAGCCGCTCAGTGACGGGATATAGCAGAAATATTAACGCAGCTAGAATCGCACAACCATTCCCTATCAAAAATCCGATAAATGCAGGTTTTAGCGTTGCTAATGCGTGATGCTGATAGACATCAAAATTAGAAAAAATTTCTCTAACAACAGATGACGGAGCAGGTAAAGCCCCATCGGCTACCCAAGCATATCTTCCAGCAAATTCCCAAAGAACTAACCAAAAGATCGCAAGTCCGACACCGAGTAAACGCCGTCCTGAAGTAGAACGTAGGTTTAAACTCATGCGTCCTCCTCACCTGCACTATTTTGTGCATGTAAATGGAAAGCCACTTCATCACATAGCTCGTGAAATTTAGGGTCAGAGAATAATGATTCCTGTCTTGGGCGTGGAAAATCGACCTTGATGACCTTTGCTACACGACCCGGTCTCGCATGCATCACAACAATCTGATCGGCAAGAAAAACTGCCTCATCAATACCGTGGGTGACTAACAACGTTGTTGCACCGCTATTTTTCCAGATACGTTGCAACTCCAAGTTCATTGTCCGACGTAGGATTTGGTCTAACGCACCAAATGGTTCATCTAACAACAAAAACTCAGGATCTGAAACAAGAGAACGAGCAATAGCAACTCGTTGGCGCATGCCTCCTGAAAGCTGACCAGGACGCGCATCTCGAAAACGCGATAAACCGACGAGCTCAATCAATTCATCAATCTGTTCTCGATGTTTTTCAACCGAGCGCCCCAAAACTTGTAATGGTAGCGCAACGTTATCGAACACAGAACGCCATGGCAGCAATGCAGCATCTTGAAAAGCAATACCAAGACGTCCACTCGGTTGAATTTTCTGTGGTGGAAGCCCATCAATCGAGACCTCACCTTCTTCTTGAGTTTCCAAACCGGCAACTAGACGTAATAACGTAGATTTACCACACCCTGATGGTCCGATTAACGCAGTAAATGAACCAGGAGGACAATCCACATTCACCTGATCAAGAACAGGAGTCGGTGTGCCTTGAATGGTAAAACGTTTGACAACGTTTCGGACTTGGATACCGCCAGCGCTTGTGGAGGTGATAGGCCCTTTAGACATGTTACACCTCAGCTAATAAGGTTGTATCGAACATATCACGAGTCGCTTGAATACCTACGCGGCTTAAACCTTCTATGGTGGCAGCAATGCTCTCTTCCGTCATAGCGAAATAACCTTCAGGAGATTGCATTAATGGTAATTGAGCGGTGTTTTGGAAAATATCCAGTTCAGTTTCCCTACCAGTACCTTTAAACCAACTATCAGCGAATTCAGCTGGATACTTAGCTGGATCTTTAGCATTTTCATCCCAGCCTTGACGGCTAGCACGTAGCCATTTGATCAAATCTTCACGACGATTGTTTAGCGTTTCTTCTAATACCACTACCGTGTCATTAGGAATCGTTAATCCGAAGTCATACAACAAAAAGCTAACAGCTTTTTTACCCTGTTTTTCAATGACATTAGGTACACCAGTAACAAAGTTTACTACTGCATCAACTTCACCTTTAATCAGTGGAGTCGGGTCACCTTGATAAGGAACGAGTCGTACTTGTCCATCTTTAATTCCGGCCAATTTTAGCATTGCCGCTACTGAGATATTATTAACAGCAGGAACAGCGAGAACTTTACCGATTAAATCTTTAGGCTCTCGAACAGGGTTCTCTTCTAAGCTAACAATACCGATTGGGTTACGTTGATACTGCTGACCAATAATTTTGAATGGGGCGCCTTGTTCAACAATGGCTTGAACCGTAGTATCTGGCGTAGTTAAGGTGATATCTGCCTTACCAGACAATAATGCACTTTCAGGAATTACATCTGCACCACCAGACAAATAGTTCATTTTTATGCCGCTATTTTTATAATAACCCTGCTGCATAGCAACAAAATAACCGATAAACTCAGCATCGTTTATCCAAGAAGCTTGGAAGGTCAGTTCAGATAAATCAGCGGCTTGTGCAGAGCGCATGCCTAAACCACCAAAAGTACTTGCGACACCAGCAACCATTAATGATTGCCCAGTAAAACGTATAAAATCACGACGAGTGAACTGCTTGCTCATAATAAACAACTCCATCTGTTCTAAAATTGGTGGCGAAGTTTATCATTTTTAATTATATGAACCATAAAAAAAATATAAAACAACAAATCATAGAATGATATTCCAAAATAGATTATACAATTA
>NZ_WEKT01000016.1:0-74338 GCF_009874545.1 Vibrio eleionomae
ATTTTATTCATTGATTTTTATTCTAAACTTAGTGCATGTCATACACTAAGTTTAGATTTAGTTTTCTTGGGAAATTAATGACTAGAATAAAATTGATATTGGTTAGATTGTTTTTTATAGCGTAAAGAAGCGAGTTGAATTAGGTCATCTTTCGAAATTGAGTCAATTATTGAGTTGATATCTTTGAGTCGTTCGATTGATTGTCGATTGACTAATGTATCGGCAATGTAACCACAATAGACTGAATTTTCATCATTCTTTTTAATGATGGACTCATTTCTAGTTTGAGCACGAGATGTTTCTAGCTCTTCATCAGTAATGTTATTTAAACTAACAATCACATCTTGCATGGCTGTTTTAATAGCTTGGGTGTTTTCTGCTTCAATTGTCGCACTATACATACTGACTAGATAAGGCGCTCCAGGATAATGTGCTTCATCCAAATATGGAGAATAATCTAACCCAAGCTCTTCGCGAATATGATTGTTCATTCGGTCGACAATAATATCATGCAGCATGGAATCAATAATTTGGTCTTTTATGGTCCAACTCAATTGGGGAGCAATGTTGACATGAAGCGATTGAGTCGATTTTTGATGAGCGATGTGCCAGATGTTTATATGTGGCGCATTAGGTTTGATGTGCATTTTATAATCCCCTTGCGGTGAATGATTCAAAGGAATATTGGCTAGGTATTTCTCTAATAAAGGTTTTAATGATGCACTTGGCTGGTTCGCTACGATGACAAGATTGTTGGCTTTATTCGTCCCATAAAGCTGATTGAACACAGTTTTAACCAGATTCTTATTGGGTGCGACATTCTCTTGCATTGGGAATATCAGAAAGCTTTTGGTTGAGTCTGTGATGAGTTTTCTCGAATTAACGATTAATTGAATACCTGGGTTTTGGAGAAATGATCGTTGCCATATCAGCATACTGTCCATTTGAGCTTGTATTTCTGCAGAAGAGAATTGCAAATTACTCATCATTTCTCTTAATGCCACAAAACTTGGTCTCAGGTGTTTGCGAGTCGCTGTTATATTCAGTGATTGCGATGTTTCTAATACGTGAAAACTAAATGTGACATCATTTTTGTCTAGATAATCATAAAATGCTTTACGTGATGCGCCTTTTGGGTGTGCATTGGCGAATATCGCGGGATACGTTGGGGCATATTTTTTTTGTTCTGAGGTGAGCGATGCATTTCCGCCTAAGCCAATCAACTTTAAGTGAATCGATTGATCATCTGGGTTATGACTTTGGTAATAGTAAACATTGAGGCCATTGCTCAATATCCAATGCTGGATAGGTAAAGAGCTATCGGCATTGATTGTGTGACTCTCGACAATTTGCCCAGCTGTTTCTGGTGTCTTGGGCATGAATTTCTGTTGAGAAAAGTGAGATTCTGTACCGTGTTGGTTTAGTATTTGATGATAATTAATGAGCCTTGTTTGTTCTGTTTTTAGGTCTACGGTGGGGGCAACAAGGTCCAGTATTTGAGGTGTTATCGCTAATCTTTGATATAGCGCTTGATTGACTTTAGCTAAGGTTAATTGGCTGATGAATTGTTTTTTCAGGGTCAGAAATTGATCTGGGTCGGTAAACGTGTCCGCATACATCAGTGTGTCGACTGCATTCTCAGCAATATCGACATTTGTGTCTTTTTTCTTCTCAGATTTATAGTTTTCAATGTCTTTTTGCCAGAATGCTAGTTCATCTGCCAACTCTACTTGTGTTACTCCCTTATCACGCAATGAGGCAATATTTCGTAAGAAATCTGTCCTTAATTGGATGCCTCGCTCAGAGCTATCAGTATTAATTTCTAGAAGCTTAATGGTTCGAGTCATAAAACTTACTGTGTCTTGTGATAGTTTCCGATTGAGTTCCTCCGATTGACCTGCCAAAGTGTCGAAACGGTCGCTAATGAGGTTATTGAGCAGCATCTGCATAAAGTACTCGTTACGAATCTCGACCGAGGTTATTCCTTTATCCAAATAAGAATATTGTAAATAGAGGCCTTTGTCGTCTTCACGCTGAGATTGCAATATTGCGTCATTTAGAGTGAGTTGAGGGGTGGGCGGAATGTTAGGGGTTGGATGTGATTGCCAAGAAGAAAACGTGGATTGAACACGTTGTGCTAAATCTTTTGGAGTAATATCCCCAACCACTATTAACTCAGCTTTCTGTGGTTGATACCAAGTTGAATAGAAAGCAGAGAGCCGTTGGTGATTCATGGATGAAATATTGGCGTTATAGCCAAGAATCGGGTGAGTGTCTCTCTCATTAGTGGCTAACGTATGATACCAGTGATTAATAATGGTTGAATTGGCTTCTTGTGTACGCCTTTCCCCCAAAATGACACCTTTTTCTTTGTTTATCTCAGTTTGGTTTAACGTTAATCCATCGCCAATATCACGCATCCAATACAATGCTTGTTGGAGTGATTTTTTATTGGGCAAGTCGAGCTGGTATACGGTGCGGTCATAATTGGTATAGGCGTTGAGGTCATTACCAAATTGCCCCCCTATATTACTAATAAATTGNTAGATTTCATTGGGCGAAAAGTGTTTACTGCCATTAAATGACATGTGTTCGATAAAGTGAGCTGTACCCCATTGGGCGACGGTTTCATTTCTTGCCCCCACATGCATTAATAAGCGAAGTGACACTTTTGGCTGTTTTGTCGTGCGATAGAAATGATATTTCATTCCGTTATCAAGTTGTCCATGCACCCAATGGGCATCTTGTTTTAGGGGAGTAGATTGTGCCGAAATAGAATAAAGTAGGCCAAGGGTGATAATCCAGAAGAGAGCAAATTGACGTTGCATAATATTTCCTTATTTTTAATGCGGATATAATATAAAAAAATAATATGAAATCAAGGTAATATATTCACTTCGCTCTAACATTTGCCATATCAATTAATTATTAGCAAATGACTATATTTCTAGCAGTAATAACCATTGAGTTAATGAGTAGGAAATTATACCCAAATGACCTCGAGATGCAGGATTCAGAGCTTCATCAACGAGCCTAGGTCAAGCTCAATCACGGCAGGAATGGTCATTCCCTTTTAACGTGATTGAGCGCAGAAATAGGTTTGTTGATGAGCTCCCAAAGGGCGAGTTTTATAAAGTTAGGAGATAATGCATGGTTGGTTGGAGAATAAAATGAACCGATAGAATTTGTTTCTGCGCAAGAATTTAACCTGATATTTTGTTATTCTTACGCCTTTCAATCATCTTATATTAGATATCCATGATTCACACTTTGCTTTCTGTATTACCGCCAATGTTACTTGGCGCTCAGCTTATTTTGACTCTTATTATGGTGAAAGGGGAGATTTGCCCCGGACAGCGTGGGCGTGTGCATAAAGTCCTTCCCGCTGTTGCCGTACTTTGGCTAGCGGTTGCTTCTATTCATTTAGACGCTTTACTGATCGCTGGCGCCATCATTTATTTTTGTTCAAAAGTACAGACCAAGAAAACGCGTGATGAAGGGCCATTAACAGTGATGTATGGTGCGGATATTTTGGCTTTTGTGAGTGTCTTGTGGCAATCATTCCAATATGGGCATTGGTCTGCGGGGATCGCTCACTTTGTGAGTTTACTCGTGCTGGGTGGTATTTTTGCTCACTTGATGATGACGATTGCTCGTTCACGTTTGCAAGCATTTAATCGGTTGTTGCCAGTGGGTGGCATATTAGGTGCCATGTTAGTGGCTTTATGCATCGTTCCATTTGCTTATCATTTGGAGCCGATTGAATTAAGCCAGTTAACTCATCAAGTACTGACGTACTTTGCGTTAATGGTTATCGGCATCATTATTTGGTGTTGGCACATTGTGGCTAGCAAACCTGTCGGTAAATTGCAGCTTGTGGTAGCACAAATTGTTTTGTTGATATCCATGTTCGGATTTGAGCGTCTATATCAAGTGGTATAACAGCACGATTGTGGAAAACTCACTGAATATTGCGCAGTGAGTTTTTTATTGCCCAATGATCCGCGTCACAATTTCATTGTGTGCCATGTTTTTTATAGAGGATAACTTTGCATTCTTTTGTCTATGCTTACTTTAATCACTAATTACACAATAAGAGTGTAAAGGAGAGGTAAGATGGAACTGAGCAATGTAAACCAATTTGATCCCCACATTTTGCTAGGTATTATCAACGAAAAGCTGCGGCTTGAATGCCACAGCTTGGATGATTTGGTGATTACCTATGAAATAGAGCCTACTCATTTAGTCGAAAAGCTAGAAGACTCAGGGTATCGTTATGACCCGCTTACCAATCAGTTTCGCTAGTCTATGGTTTAAGCGATCTTGATCCCTTCAAGGTGGCTCTTACATTGTTGACGAGCGGTAGAGAAGAACGCTTGAAGGTAGCGTTTATCTTTTTCGCTATTGCGTGTGGCGGCAAACAAGCGTCGCCACAACCCTTTACCGAGAGGTTTACTTGTAATTAAACCTTGGCGTGAAAATTCACTGATAGCCCAGTTTGGTAGGGCAGCAACGCCTAATCCAGCTGACACCATTTGCACCAGCATTAATGTGTTATCTGCTTGTTTCCAACGAGCGGGTTCGATACCTGCCGGTTGCAAAAAGTGTTTCACAACATCTAAGCGCTGCTTTTGGACCGGGTAAGTCAACATCGTTTGGCTGGCTAAATCCTCTGGAGTGATAAACTCTTTCTCCGCTAAAGGATGGGTAGTTGCAGTCACCAAGCGCATTTCAAAATCAAACAATGGTTCATAATGAACCTCTGAGCGAGGCAAAATATCTGAAGTAATTAATAAATCAAGCTCACCGGCAAGAAGTGCCGGAAGTGGTTCAAATCCAAAACCTGAAGAAAAATCGAGGGTAACAGAAGGCCATGCCACTTGATATTCTCTCAGCGCAGGCATGAGCCATTGGAAGCAAGAGTGACACTCAATAGCCATGTGCAAGCGCCCATTAATATCTTCTTTTAGACCCGCTAATTCATTCTCTGCTTTTGCCAACTTGGGTAAAACTTCATCGGCTAGATGCAACAGAATCTCACCTTCTGAAGTAAATTTAACTGGCCGAGTTTTACGCAAAAACAATTGGCCACCTATCCGCGACTCCAAATCTTTAATTTGATGTGATAGGGCTGATTGAGTGAGATGCAATGCAGTAGCGGTGGAAGTCAATGACCCCGTATCGCGCAACGAAACTAGAGTGCGTAAATGTTTGAGCTCTATCATGACATTCCTTTCTTCTTATTCGCTTTTTGTTATGTAACCAAGCAGAACCAACTTAGCGTTATAAACTAAACTTATTTTTCAGACTTGTAAACGTCTGGACGTCTATAGAATGAAATAATTATAATATCAAATACAATTACATGAATTATTTTAATAAACAAGTTGAATATTTGCCGTTTGCTCAAACAACGTCACAGAGAGATATTTTAGCCATCTAGACATCTTCAAGTAATAGTGAATGGGGATGCATTGCAGACAATGTAAAGGACAGACAGATGGCAACAACAACTCATATACTCGGTTACCCCCGTATTGGCGAAAAACGTGAACTCAAATTTGCATTAGAGCGTTATTGGCGTGGTGACATTGAACAATCTCAATTGCAGCAACTGGGCAGCGATATTCGCGCTCAGAACTGGTCACTGGAGCAAGATGCTGGGCTTGATTTTGCGACTGTAGGAGATTTTGCTTGGTATGACCATGTATTAACGACCTCCTTACTGCTTGGACACGTTCCCGCACGTCATCGTGATGGAAATAATAACTTAGATACCCTATTTAAGATTGCCCGCGGTCAATCACAGCATAACGCTTGCTGCCAAGGGCATGCGGCCTCTGATATGACTAAGTGGTTCAATACCAATTATCACTACATTGTTCCGGAATTCAGTGCTCAAGATGAATTTTCTGTAACGTGGGCACAGTTATTTGATGAAGTTCAAGAGGCGCAAAAGTTAGGACATAGCGTTAAACCCGTGTTACTCGGGCCATTAAGTTATCTCTATTTGGGTAAAGAAGTGGAGCAAGGTTTTGATCGTTTGACGTTGTTACCCAAATTACTGAAAGCTTATCAAGAGATTCTAAATAAGCTGGTCACACTAGGTGTGACGTGGGTACAAATTGATGAACCCATCTTGGCATTGGATCTCGACTCACGCTGGCTTACCAGTTTTCAACCCGCATACCAAGCATTGCAGTGCGATTTAAAACTGCTTTTAACCACGTATTTCGATAGTGTAACTGACGTCTTGGATAGCATTGTTGAACTGCCCGTGGCTGGATTACATATTGATGTTCAAGCCGCATCACAGCAATTAGAGCAAGTGGCGCAGGCAATACCTGAACATTGGGTGCTTTCTGTTGGGGCAATTAATGGCCGAAATGTATGGCGTGCCAATGTCTCTGAATGGTTAGAGCGCTTGCAACCATTAAAGCGTCAGTTTGGTCAACGACTATGGGTGGCATCTTCTTGCTCATTATTACATAGTCCGGTGAATCTTGAGCATGAAGCAAAATTCTCTCAGGAAGTTCGGAGTTGGTTTGCGTTTGCCAAACAAAAGGTGGCAGAAGTGGTGCTTTTGGGCCGTGCTTTAGATGGTGATGAACATGCGATCTCTCAGTGTAAAACTTATAGTCAACCAATTGAAAAGCGTAAATCTGCAGATTACGTGAATAAACCAGCGGTACAGCAGCGCTTGAACTCTATATCTGCAAACCTTGCTCAGCGCAGTGCCGCTTATCCAAAACGAGCCCACCATCAACAGGAAGCCATTGGATTACCATTGTTGCCGACTACGACCATTGGTTCGTTCCCCCAAACAGGAGAAATACGGAGTTTACGTAGTGATTTTCGAACTGGAAAACTAGCACAAGATGACTATATTACTGCCATTAAAGGTCATATTGAAGATGCGGTTAAACGACAAGAGGCATTAGGTTTAGATGTTTTGGTTCACGGTGAGCCGGAGCGTAATGATATGGTGGAATATTTCGCTGAATTACTCTCTGGGTTCCAAACGACTCAGTTCGGGTGGGTACAAAGTTATGGCTCGCGTTGTGTAAAACCTGCAATTGTGGTGGCTGATATTGAACGAGAACAACCCATGACCGTTGGTTGGTCTACCTATGCACAATCACTGACTGATAAACCAATGAAAGGTATGTTGACAGGTCCGGTGACGATTTTGTGTTGGACTTTCCCACGTGAAGATATTTCACGTAAAACCATTGCACAGCAGTTAGCGTTGGCATTGAGAGACGAAGTAAACGATTTACAGCAGGCCGGGATCGACATTATTCAAATTGATGAGCCTGCATTTCGTGAAGGCTTGCCTCTTAAACAGCGTGAGCATCAAGCGTATTTGGACTGGGCTGTAGAGGCGTTTCGTATCAGTGCTAGTGTGGCCAAGGCTGAAACACAAATTCATACCCACATGTGTTATAGCGAATTTAACGAGATTATTGAATCAGTAGCGGCAATGGATGCTGACGTTATTACTATTGAAACTTCTCGCTCCAATATGGAATTACTTAAAGCGTTCGAAGAGTTTAATTATCCAAATGGGATTGGTCCTGGCGTTTACGACATTCATTCACCTAATATACCGACTTCTGAATGGATAGAAGCTTTGCTGCGCAAAGCGGCAGAGAAAATACCAGTAGAGCGTTTGTGGGTGAATCCTGACTGTGGGCTCAAAACCCGTAATTGGTCAGAAGTAGATGCGTCATTAGCGAATATGATTACAGCAGCAAAAGTACTGCGAAAAGAGTGGCAATCTGAATAAACACCACGAATGAGTATGGCGATGACAGGTGGGGTGAGTTGATTTGCAAATTAAAATAGTGCCTGAAGAAGGTCATGTGGCATGATCTCGGGCACTATTTTCTAAGTAACAAATGTTAACAGATTCTAATCTGACTTGGCTCGTAGTAGCGCATCACAGGTATTTGTATTGATGACCTGATCAACCATTAACTTACCACGACTATTACGCATTTTGATGCGGTATGTGATGCCAGCAGTTAAGTTTTCAATAATTGTTTTGTCATGGCAAAACGCCATTTCACTACTACTTAGAACTTGTCTGATTGGTTTCGCACCTTCCGCATCCGTGTTGTATACCATCATCATTTCGATCATGGAGCCTTTCGAGTTCGCGCGTAAAATATGTAAAGGACCATATTCCAAAGGAAGCTCAGAGGAAAGCAAAGCGGCACGGTTTGTCGCTGCTATTTCTAGATTTTTCTGTTTTTCACTGTCGGCAGAGCTACACCCGGCTAACAGTGCAATACTGAGTGCTGCGACACCCAAGGTGCGTTTTTTCATATTAAAATACTTTTTTAAATGGTTTTACAATAGAACTAGCATAGACACCAGCTTCAACATAAGGATCGGCGTCAGCCCACGCTTTCGCTTCTTCTAAAGAAGCAAACTCAGCAATAACGGTGGAACCAGTAAAGCCTGCTTCACCCGGGTTCTCTGCATCAATCGCAGGCATTGGGCCAGCGGTTACCAAACGACCTTCATCTTGCAGGACTTGAAGACGGGCAAGGTGAGCAGGACGAACGCTCATGCGTTTCTCCAATGAGTTTTCAATATCTTGAGAAAAGATAACGTATAACATATTGATTTCCTTATATTGGTGCATTCCTTACTCGAGCATTCACACGGTAACAAATACGAGTCAGTGTCTTTAACTGTCTTAAGGCAGTTCAATGTACTGAAAGTTCTATCAATTTAAACCATTTGGATTAAATATCTGTGATCAGCTGCCGGCGTTTATTGGTCGAGGGCGGCCATTATCATCAATTGCGACATAGTGGAACGTTGCTTCACAAACTTGAAAGCGGTCACTAATGCCATCTTTTACGGGTTTGATCCACAGTTCAAGATTAATTGTCATCGATGTTCGGCCGATTTTAACACAATCGCCATAACAGCAGACAACATCTCCAACACTTACTGGCTTTTGAAACGTGATACTGGAGACAGAGACTGTCACAGTTCGGCCATTAGAGATTTCTTTTGCCAGAATTCCCCCCGCTAAATCGAGTTGAGACATAATCCAACCACCGAAAATATCACCATTTGCATTAGTGTCGGCTGGCATAGCAAGGGTACGAAGTAGTAATTGGCCTTTCGGGGAATTCACTTCTTGAGTCATTGTTTGATCCGCTATAAAAATAACAGCGACCATAATGGTCGCTGACAAGAGATTGGATTATAACAAAAAAAATCCGTTTGGTTCATCACCTAAACAAGGCTAATTAGGCGGCAATTGATGAGATTTATTTTGATTCTTTAGGCATATGTTTATAGATATAAAGTCCAGTAAACAAAGTGTAAACAAAGGTCGCTATTAACAGGCCAAACACTTTAAAATTGACCCAGACATCAAGCGGAAGTCGATAGGCAACATAGATATTGATGACCGCGCACACGCTGAAAAATACCACCCAAGCCCAGTTAATTTTGGCCCACACATGTTCTGGCAGAGTAAGCTCCTTGCCTAACATGCTTTTAATCGCTGACTTACCCATTAAATGGCTAATGGTCAATCCAGCAGCAAATACAACGTATAAGATGGTCACTTTCCATTTGATAAAATCGGCATCATGCAAAGCGATGGTCATACCGCCAAACACAGCGACTAAGGCAAAAGTAATTAATTGAATCTTTTCAATTTTTTTGTATATCAGATAGGTGACGGCTATTTGTACTGCGGTGGCGGCGATTAAGGCACCAGTGGCGACATAGATGTCGTAAAATTTAAACAGAGCAAAAAATATGATCAGTGGGATAAAGTCAATCAGTTGTTTCATCTATGTATACATCCAGTCATTACACTTTTGACAGTCTACCCAATTCGTTGGTTGAACTAAACAGTTATTTAGTTATTAACCTAGGGCCGTCCCTATTTTGAGAAGCTGCAATCGGGAAGAAGACGATATTGGATAATGAATATTGATAGTAGCTTAGTGAGGGAAAGATCAATGTCATCTCAATGAAAAAAGCCATCCGAAGATGGCTTTTTAGGATGCATGGCACCGCAGGCCGATTATGCTTGTTGCGTATCGTACTGTTTATCTGTGTTTTGTTCTGTTTCTTCGTCTTTAATTAGAGAATCAACAATAAGAGCACATGCCGCATCACCAGTAATGTTCAGTGCTGTACGAATCATGTCAAAGATACGGTCTAACGCAAACAATAGTGGCAAGCCTTCGATTGGAATACCTGCTGCAAGCAATACCGCAACGACTAAGAATGAAGGTCCAGGAACACCTGCTTGACCGACAGCACCTAATGTAGACGTTAGGATGATCGCGACGTAAGCCCCCATGGATAAATCGATATTAAACAGTTGCGCAAAGAAAATAGCGACTAAACCGTAGTAGATCGCATTACCTGACATGTTGATCGTTGCGCCAAGAGGTAACACGAAAGAAGCCGTAGAATTTCTTACACCAAGTTCGTTTTCACAAGTATCCATATTGACTGGTAGTGTTGCCATAGACGATGCTGTCGACAGCGCCACCGCTTGTGGTTTTTTCATTGCTGTGATGAATTTTTTCGCGGATGTTTTGGTAAACAATTGAATCATCAATGGGTAAGCAACAAAGCCGAAAATAAGAATCGCGGCAACGTATACCAAGAATAGTTTGATAACGACGGTAAGTGCACCGAAACCAAAAGTACCTACCGCTTCTGCCATTAGACCAAACACACCAAGTGGCGCAATGATCATGACTTTGTTAATCATCCATACAAAACAGTCAACGACTGTGTTCACGCCGTTAGTAATTGGCTCGCGACGTTCTTTGGGTTGTTGTGCAAGTGCTACACCGAAGAACAGGCAGAACACCAAAATTTGTAGAATGTTCGCATTATTCAATGATTGGAAAACGTTCGTTGGGATCATGCCCGTAATGGTTTGCCAAAAGGTTGGTAAATCGCCTTTGGCTGCATATTCGTTAGAGAACATGCCTTGAACACCTGAAATATCAATACCTAAGCCAGGTTTGAAAATGGCGCCCATCACAAGAGCAAGTGCAACGGCCGCTGCCGATGTTAAAGCGAAATAGAGCAAAGTGGTGACACCAACTTTACCGGCACTTGAGCTGTTACCTAGTCCTGCGGCGCCAGAAATTAGGGCCACTGCGACCAAAGGAATGACGAGCATTTTGATCAGGTTAATAAAAATAGTACCAAGTGGCGAAAAGATTGCCGCTTGTTCTCCCATTAGTCCACCAATTGCTGTACCGACAATCATGGCAATAACAACTTGGAAACCAATATTGGTCATGAGTGATTTGGCTTTAGACACGTCCCTATACCTCAGTAGTTTTGGATGCAAATAAAACAGCACATCAACAATAACCGCTCTGTTAGACGGAATGATTGAGTGTTGTGTATTCTTAACGAATTCTGTTTAAGTGTTAACTAATGCCATAAGTGCTTATTCAAACGACAAGCAAAGGGGAGCGGGAAGCTATTGGGGGGTATTAGCAAGGGGCCAGCCTTTGTAATAAGCAGACTTTGTCTCGTGAGAGCCAAAGTTCGCTAGCCTAATAAGCAATTCCGTTTCCTTAACACTTTTATACCCAAGTAACCTCAACAAGCTCATTTCTGTACCTAATAACAACGAAAGGCATTCTGTTATTGAGCTTGAGCTGTGCTTGTTAATGACGCTCTGAATCCTGAGGTCATTTGGGTATAGCATAGCTAATAATCTACATTTATTAGCGTTTACTAGTGTACTCCACTTATTTATTTCCTATCTTTGGAGCTTTGTATTGAAATAGTTTTTACACATAAAAAATGCATCAGGCAACATTAAATCACTCAATACCTGCTTTAAATCATAAAATATGCCATTCTGTGCTAATTTTTTAATCAAAAATGCCATATTTTGATAGTTTTCTTCGAATGATTTGTGCTCGTTGGTTAGTGTAATCTTCTAAATAGGTGTGCTCAGAAAAAAGAAAGGCTCACTACCGAAGTAGCAAGCCTGAGAATTAGCGAGGTAGGGAAGTTGGTTATTGTTGAGTCGCAGCCTTCATGCTACTGATAAACTGTCCTAGTTGTTCAAGTAGTGCTGTTTCGTCATCAGCATTTGCTTCTACGATTTTAACTACCGCAGAGCCTGATATTGCTCCGGCAGCGCCAGCATCTATTGCCTCTTTAACTTGTTTCGGTTCAGAAATACCAAAGCCAAGTAGCGCTGGTGGCGCATCATATTGCCGCAGACGTTCCAGTAACTGATGAACAGGCATGTGCGCTTTTGTCTCCGCACCTGTGACACCGGAGCGAGACAACAAGTAAGTATATCCTTCCCCTAGCTCTGATACCGCTTTAAGGGTTTTATCGTCTGCCGCGGGTGGGGCGATGAAAATGGGTTTGATACCAAACTTTTCTGCCGCAGCAACAAAAGGTTGGCTTTCACCAGTAGGAACATCAGCAACCAGCACCGAATCCACGCCAGCTTCTTGACAGCGTTGATAGAAATTTTCAATACCGCGTGAGTACACTAAGTTGGCGTACATCAATAGGCCAATGGGTGTCTCTGGGTTATTGGTGCGGATTTGCTTAATCAAATCGAAACAGATATCTGGATTAGTGCCTGAATCTAAAGCGCGAATGTTTGCCGCTTGAATAGTCGGGCCGTCAGCTAAAGGATCAGAGAAAGGAATACCTAACTCTAAGGCATCCGCACCTGAATCGATCAACGTTTGCATGATTTTAAGTGAGAGTTCAGGTTTTGGATCACCAATGGTGACGAAAGGAACGAAAGCACCTTGTTTTTTATCCGCCAGTTTAGTAAACAGGGATTGATAACGGTCCATTATAGCGCTCCTTTTTCTTCTAAAATTTTATTCACAGTAAAGATGTCTTTATCGCCTCGGCCTGATAAGTTCACGACGAGAAGTTGCTCTTTATCTGGTTCGGCAAATGCCATTTTCAATGCGTGAGCAAGAGCGTGTGAAGACTCTAGGGCAGGAATAATCCCTTCATGTTTCGCTAATTGTTGGAACGCATCCAGCGCTTCATCATCGGTAATGTTGACGTAATCTGCGCGACCTGTGGCATTTAAGTAGGCATGCTGTGGTCCCACTGATGGGAAATCAAGACCGGCAGAGACTGAATAAGATTCTTCAATCTGACCGTATTGGTCTTGCATCATTGGTGATTTCATGCCGAAGTAAATACCTGGCTTGCCATGTTTTAATGGTGCGCCATGCTGATGGGTTTCAATCCCTTTACCACCAGGTTCAACCCCGATCAAACCGACAGACTCTTCTTCGATAAAATCGGCAAACATACCAATGGCGTTAGAACCGCCACCCACACACGCAATAACTGCATCAGGTAGGCGACCTTCGCGGGCCAAAATTTGATTTTTAGTTTCTTCGCCAATAATGTGCTGGAATTCTCGTACAATCGTTGGGAATGGATGTGGGCCAGCAGCAGTGCCGAGCAAGTAGTGTGCGGTTTCGTAACTGCCAGACCAATCGCGTAGCGCTTCATTACAGGCGTCTTTTAACGTGCTCGCACCAGAATGAACGGGAATAACTTCTGCTCCCATCAAGCGCATACGGAATACGTTAGGGCTTTGACGTTCTACGTCTTTGGCACCCATATAAACACGACACTTTAAGTTAAGTAGTGCACAGGCAATGGCAGTGGCAACGCCATGCTGGCCAGCCCCTGTTTCTGCGATAATCTCTGTTTTACCCATGCGTTTAGCGAGCAACGCTTGACCAAGAACTTGGTTGGTTTTGTGAGCGCCACCATGCAGCAAATCTTCACGTTTTAGATACAGTTTGGTTTTTGTACCTTTAGTGATGTTTTGCGTTAAAGTGAGTGCGGTTGGGCGTCCTGCAAATTCTTGAAGCAATGACATAAATTCCGAGCGAAATTCAGGGTCCTGCTGTGCGTCGATAAACGCTTGTTCTAGTTGATCCAGTGCTGGAATCAAGATTTGTGGTACAAACTGACCACCAAATTCGCCAAAATAGGCATCTAACTTCGCCATTCTTCTATTCCTTTTCTGTCGAGATTCGTCTCGCTGTGCGTCATCTTTCTATGGCGCCAATGTTAGCCAAACGATCGAATTAAATTGAGTTATTACCCGCGCTCATATACATATATAACATATTGTATTGGCTGGCATTAGTAAGTTCGTAAGGCAGTGAATACTTGATTTAATTTACTGCCATCTTTGATTCCAGGAGCAGACTCAACGCCAGAATTAAAATCCAAGCCGATGCAACCTAATTGGTGGGCTTGCTTGACATTTTCTGGGTTCAATCCACCGGCTAACATTACGTTGCTTGGGTCTGTAATTAATGCCCAATCAAAACTTGCTCCAGTCCCGCCTGATTGTTGACCTATTTGACTGTCGAGTAAGTGTCGGTCAACATCTTTTTCTATGAGTTGCGGTGTTTGTGTAGACACGCCATAGGCTTTCCAAATATGTATGGTGCTTGGCAACTGTGCTCGCAACTCACTGATGTATGTTTGATCTTCTTGTCCATGCAGTTGCACTGCACTAAGCGAAAGCTCTTGTGCAAGTGTTGCTACTACCTCGGTCGATTCATTCTGAAACACACCCACATAATTAAGTGGAGCGGCTGCTATGACGGTTTGAGCTTGCGATTTTGTCACATAACGCTTTGACTGTGGAACAAAGATTAACCCTCCAAATACCGCACCAGCTTGATAGGCTTTGACGGCATCGTCTGCACGAGTTAATCCACACACTTTATTTTCACCCAGTAGTACTCGGCGTACCGCCAGCTCTAAATTTTCTTCACTCATTAGAGAGCTACCGATCAAAAAGCCGCTTGCGTATTCTGCTAATTCAAGAACTTGTTGATGAGTATAAATACCTGATTCAGATATTAATACCGTGCCTTCAGGGACTAATGGCGCCAGCTTTTTAGTGCGATTTAAATCGGTAGTCAGGTCGCGTAGGTTACGGTTATTGATACCCACAACTTTCGCTTTTAACTCTAACGCTCGCTCTAACTCTTCTTCGTTACTCGCTTCGGTAAGAACGCCAAGCCCTAATTCGTCTGCAATGGCAGAGAAGGTGCTATATTGCTCATCATCGAGAACAGAAAGCATCAGCAAAATGGCATCTGCACCATAATGACGGGCCAAATAGATTTGGTAGCTATCAACAATAAAGTCTTTACATAAGACTGGTTGGGTTACTTGGCGACGTACTTGCGGTAAAAACTCCAAATTACCTTGAAAGTATTTTTCGTCTGTGAGTACGGAAATCGCACTGGCGTAACGGTTATACACAGAAGCAATGTAATCAAGGTCAAATTCATCACGGATCAGACCTTTTGATGGTGATGCTTTTTTGCATTCCAAAATAAATGCGGTCTCTGAAGTACTTAGCGCATCATAGAAACTGCGATCTGATGGTCTTAATAAAGCCTGAAAACTTTCTAGAGGTTGAGCTGCTTTACGCTCTTCCACCCAAATGTATTTATCACCAACAATTTTGGCGAGAACTTCAGCCATCTGGGTGTGTTTTACATTGATGTGTTCAGACAGTTGCTCAGACATGATTATCCTCTTTCTGCTAATTGCTGTACTAACTGGAAGGCTTTACCTGATGCCATTACTTCTAGGGCCTGCTTGGCATTATGTTTAAGGTCTTCTCGGCCAAATAGGCGAAGCAGTAGCGCAACATTTACTGCCACAGCAGCGTTGTGCGCTGGGGCTCCCTTACCCGTTAATACTTGGGTAGCGATATCACGGTTTTCTTCCGGCTCGCCACCTTTAATTTCTTCCAATGAATATGAATCAAGACCAAAATCTTGGGGAGTGAGTACGTACTCTTCAATGAGACCATCTTTAATTTCAGCGACGTAGGTCTTGTCGTGAATGGCAACTTCATCTAACCCTGAGCCGTAAACAACGGCGGCACGTTTCATTCCCATTTGTAACATGGTTTCCGCAATAGGGCGAATGAGTTCTTTACTATACACACCCATTAATTCGATATTCGGACGAGCTGGATTGATGAGCGGGCCTAAGATATTGAAAATTGTACGCGTTTTAAGCATTTGACGAACAGGCATGGCATGGCGAACGCCACCATGGTATTGCGGTGCAAACAAAAAGGCGACACCAAGATCGTCGAGTGCTTGACGAGTATTATCCGCACTCATCGCGAGATTAATGCCAAATGCATCGAGTAAATCTGAAGAGCCTGATTTACTCGATACGCCGCGATTGCCATGTTTCGCAACTTTTACACCACACGCAGCAGCAACAAATGCCGACGTGGTTGAAATGTTAATTGTGTTTGCACCATCACCACCGGTGCCAACGATATCTGCAAAGTCATAATCAGGACGAGGAAATGGGTTTGCATTAGCCAGTAGGGCTTTCACTGCGCCAGTGATTTCATCTGGGGTTTCGCCTTTGATCTTAAGTGCGGTTAGTGCCGCGCCCATCAAAATGGGATCAACTTCGCCGCGAATAATGTGATCAAATAGTTCCTGACTTTCGGTTTGGCTTAAATCCGTTTGGGCATAAAGTTTATCGATAATCGCTTGCATAATTCTTTCTCCTTGAATTTGGGTTGGCTTCGTTGAACGTATTACGCCAACGCCCATTCGATCGCATTGGTAAGTAGCGCGGCACCTTGGGTAGTCATGATGGATTCTGGGTGAAATTGGAATCCGCATACTTTGTCGTGTTCGTGGCAGACAGACATCACCAGTTCATCGACTTCAGCTGTAACCGTCAGCTGTTCTGGAATAACACTCGCAACCAATGAGTGGTAGCGAGCAATCGCTAAAGGTGAAGACAGCCCTTTGTAAATTGGATGATTTTGGTGCTCCATCATCGACACCTTGCCATGTACGATATTGCCTGCGTTGGTCACTGTACCGCCATACGCTTCTACGATGGCTTGATGGCCGAGACAGACACCTATAATAGGCACTTCACCTTTAAATCGAGTGATGATTTCTGGCATATTTCCCGCTTGAGATGGTGTGCCTGGGCCAGGAGAAAGTACGATTAAAGGGCGCTCTAATTCCTCTACTTGTTGCTCTATAGTGGTGACTGACACAGAGTTACGGTAAATTTTTACATCGTGGCCAAGTGCGCGAAATTGATCCACTAAGTTGTATGTAAATGAGTCGAAATTATCGATGAATAAAATATTAGCCATGGTCTCGCTCCTTATGCCTGATGTGCTTGTTGAATGGCAGTAATCACTGCTTGCGCTTTAGTGCGCGTTTCATCGGCTTCGGATTGTGGGTCTGAGTCATAAACCACACCGGCACCGGCTTGCACTTGAGCAATACCGTTTTGTACATAAGCAGAGCGAATTACGATACAAGTATCTAAATCGCCATGACCAGTCAGGTATCCCACAGCACCGCCATAGCTACCACGACGCTCTTGTTCCACTTCACGAATCAACTGCATGGCGCGGATTTTAGGTGCCCCAGTTAGGGTGCCCATATTCATGCTTGCTTGGTAAGCATGGAGAGAATCTAAATCGTCACGTAGTTGACCAACAACGCGAGAGACTAAATGCATCACATGGCTATAACGGTCGACTTTTAGAAGATCTGCAACGTGGCGAGTGCCAGCCTGAGAAATACGTGCAACATCATTACGTGCCAAGTCAACCAGCATCATGTGCTCGGCGTTCTCTTTTTTATCGCAACGTAATTCCAATTCAATACGGCTATCTAAGTCAAGATCGATTGAACCATCAGCTCGTTTACCACGGCGACGCGTTCCTGCAATCGGGTAAATTTGTACTTCATTCGTTGGTTTACTGTATTTCAACGCGCTTTCTGGTGACGCACCAAACAACGTAAAGTTTTCATCTTGAAGGTAAAACATGTAAGGGCTTGGATTGTTCACCTTTAATTGCTCATAAGCCGCAAGTGGTGATGGACATGGTAGGTGGAAGCGACGCGATGGAACCACTTGGAAAATATCACCATTTACGATGTATTCTTTTAATGAGCTTACGATGTGGCAAAAATCGTTATCATTGATGTTGGTACTGAGTGGTACGTCACGCAAAATCTCTGCTTGTTGGTGGGTCAGTTCACCTTGTGCTTGCTGTTTGATCTCTTCTAGGCGTTGCTCCATCACACTGTGATATTGAGCCTGTGAACCAAACAACGTGCCTTGTAAGTATGAGGTTTCAGCTTGGTGGTCGATAATCATCATTGTTTCAGCAACATAAAATACGTAATCAGGGCAACCCGTATTGTCTGCTACTTCACCTAAAGGTTCGAAGTTTGCCACCATGTCATAGGCGAACAAGCCACCGAGGAAAACGGCGTATTGGTCGTGTTGAGTTAAATCAAAACTGTGTTGAATTAGACGCAGAGCATCAAAGGTTGATGCCTGACGTAAACGGCTATCTTCGTCTAAGCTCTCATCAGCTTCTGGGAAGGTGAGAGTAAGAGTGTTGTTATCACGAGTCATATCGACCACATCAGTGATGTGGTGACTGACGATATCAATCAATTCGCGACCGTTTTCAGTTAACGCCTGAAAAGTGACGGTTTGGCCATTACAAGTGATACGTAATGCAGAGTCGATGAGTAATAGACTTTTCAGATCTTCTTTTGAATCGATTTCAGCAGATTCAAGCAGCAAGCAATCGCTTTTATCTTTGCATAAAGTATGAAAGAGAACTGTCGGGTTACGCGTGTAAGTCAGCGTTTGGGTCACGACATCTAAAGCAACTTGTTCTTCAATATTAATGGCCTTTTTCACAAGACCTCCTTATCAATACGTATTTCCGTTCTTGGGAAGAATTTAGCAAAGCTTGGTTGAACTGTTTGAAATTACTCAACTTGTTCTCGATTCTTAATATATTCCCAATAGCGCGTTTAAAATGTGTTGTTTGAACGTTGGGTACAAAAAAGCCCGCTAAGAGAGCGGGCTTAAACAATGTGATGAAGTTTCTTCAGAGACACACATCAGCCCACCAAGTCATTGACCAAGTGCGCCACCAAGCAAGTTCTTTACGAACTGACTCATTTAGGGGTTTATGATTTAGGTTAAATTCTTGTAACATGATAAGCCTTTAACGTGTTCTCTGTATTTGCGTACTAGTTAACTAGTGCAGGGGCTAAATGTCAAGCAGAAAATGAGCAAAAAAACATAAATATGATGAAAATAGATCTCCATAGCCATACAACATCGTCAGATGGGCGGTTTTCTCCAATTGAATTGATTGACAGAGCACGTGAATTTGAGATTGATGTACTGGCGATTACGGATCACGATACCATTGATGGGCTGAAACCAGCTCGTGATTATATTGCCCAGCAAAATCACCCGATAACTTTAATTAATGGGATTGAAATTTCGACCGTCTGGGAAAATAAAGATATCCATATTGTTGGTTTGAATATCGATCCTGAACATTCAGTGTTAACCGCACTGATTGATGAACAAAAAAAGAGACGTGAAGCTCGTGCGGAATTAATTGCTCATCGTTTAGCGAAAGTGACACGCCCCGGCATTTTGGAAGAAGTGCAAGCCATCGCAGGAGAGGCAGCGATAACCCGTGCTCATTTTGCTAAGTGGTTGGTTGAAAATGGTTATGCACCCACGATGCAAAAAGTATTTAAGAAATTCATGACGCGTAATAATCCAGGTTATGTACCGCCGAATTGGTGCTCCATCAAAGAAGCGGTGGATGCGATCCATGCAGCAGGAGGCCAAGCCGTTGTTGCACATCCTGCACGTTACAACCTTACTGCTAAGTGGCTGCGCCGCTTATTAGTCGATTTTGCTGAAGCGGGTGGCGATGCCATGGAAGTGTCACAACCACAACAAGGGCAGCAAGAAAAGCGCAACTTGCGCGATTATGCGATACAATACAATCTATTAGCTTCTCAAGGTAGTGACTTCCATTATCCTTCTCCGTGGATGGAGTTAGGACGCAATCTATGGTTACCAGCGGGAGTGACACCTATTTGGGAAACGTGGGAACATCTCCCTGAGCAATAGGTCTTAAGACTTTAAACGAGGAAACAGCATGAGTCAGTATTTTTATGTGCACCCTGAAAACCCACAAACTCGGTTAATAAACCAAGCGGTGGCCATTATTCGTAATGGTGGTGTTGTGGTTTATCCGACCGATTCGGGTTATGCACTTGGGTGTCAGCTAGAAAACAAACATGCTTTAGAGCGTATCTGTCAGATTCGTCGTTTGGACGACAAACACAACTTCACTCTTTTGTGTCGCGATTTATCCGAGCTGTCAATTTATGCGCGTGTGGATAATACCGCGTTTCGCTTGCTGAAAAGCAATACGCCTGGACCGTACACCTTTATTTTTAAAGGAACAAAAGAGGTTCCTCGTCGTTTAATGAATGCGAAGCGTAAAACGATAGGCATACGTGTTCCTGACAATAAAATCGCTTTAGATTTGCTAGAAGCGTTGGGGGAGCCAATGATGTCAACCTCATTGATTCTGCCAGGTAAAGAAACCACAGAAGCCGATCCTGAAGACATTCGTATGCATTTAGAGCACGCGGTTGATGTTATTCTCGACGGTGGTTTTTTGGGTGAACAGCCTACCACTGTGATTGATTTTAGTGATGATAATGGTGTTAAAGTGGAACGCTTGGGATCGGGTGATCCGACGCCATTCCAGTAAATAGATGGTTGCATTACTTAGCGTTTGGCCGTGACAAACATTGCATAATGAAGGGAATTGATTACCCTTTAGGTAAGCGTATATCCCTCTAATCAGTGGAGTGGATAACGCATAAAAACAGATGCTTTTTTACTTAAGATTTGCGATACTACGCGGCCGCGATCTTATGGAATCGCATATTGTTATTCGACGTCTGAGAAGACGACACATAGGTAGATAGATGAGCGAAAAGTTACAAAAGGTTTTAGCACGTGCTGGGCACGGATCTCGTCGGGAGCTTGAAGCCCTGATTCGAGCGGGTCGTGTCAGTGTTAATGGCAAGGTAGCTGTACTAGGCGAGCGCCTAGAAGATGAAAACGCCACTGTGCGTATTGATGGACACAACGTGTCTGTGAAAGCACAGGAAGAAGTTATTTGTCGTGTTTTGGCTTATTACAAGCCGGAAGGCGAATTATGTACATGTCACGATCCTGAGGGTCGTCGTACGGTATTTGATCGTCTACCAAAAATCCGCGGATCGCGCTGGATCTCCGTGGGACGTTTGGACGCTAACACCTCTGGTCTGTTGTTGTTTACAACCGATGGTGAGCTCGCAAACCGTTTGATGCACCCAAGCCGACAAGTAGAACGTGAGTATCTCGTTCGCGTGTTTGGTGACGTGACAGAACATAAAATCCGCAACCTAGTGAATGGCGTAGAATTGGACGATGGTTTAGCTCGTTTTGAAGACGTTGTTTACGCTGGCGGTGAAGGTATGAACCATACTTTCTACGTTGTGATTAACGAAGGTCGTAACCGTGAGGTTCGTCGTTTATGGGAATCACAAGAAACCACAGTAAGCCGCTTGAAGCGTGTTCGTTACGGCGATATTTTCCTAGATAAAAAGCTACCTCGCGGTGGTTGGATGGAAATGAGCCTGAAAGACGTAAACTACTTGCGTGAACTGGTGGATCTTGCACCCGAAAAAACCACAATGCTGGATCAAAACAAAGACAACACCTCACGTAAACGTGAGCGTTCTCGTAGTCAGAAGATCCGCCGTGCTGTTCGTCGTCATGAGGAGCGTATTAATACGCCTAAACCTCGTGGTGGGAAAAGTGCTAATCGTAACCGCAACGCGAGCGTTGAAAATAATTCGACCTCTCGCCGTGGTAGCAATCAAGGTGGTAAAAAAACGGGCGGCGGTCGTTCCGGCGCACGCACTCGTTAGTGATTGAACAATAGTTTAATGAAAGAAATCCCAGACTTAGGTCTGGGATTTTTTTTATTTTCACCAAGTTAAAACGGGAGATTGTGATAATACTCGTAGATATCCACTAGGCGATAAAATCGCGTAAGCTGTTGTCCATTGAAGTCCTATTAAATAGTGCGTAACCGATTGTAGATGGTATAGATTACGGCCAGATAAGCGATAAGCATTATCCAAATACCTAGTACACTTAAGTCGATATGTAGGCCGACCAAAAGTCCAAGTAAACCAAAGAGAAAAGCACGATCGCTTTTACCCAGTGGGCCATGATTGGCGCGTTCGTCTTTGATATGGAAAACCAAAATAGCGACCACTTCACTGAGCCAAGATAGTAAAACAAAGCCGAACATGACATAGATATTGAAGCCAGGAATTGCGATAAAACTCAAATATATGGCGGCATCTGACACAATGTCGCAGACCTCATTTAACACATAGCCATAATCAGATTTCATGCTATGTTCCCTTGCCAACATTCCGTCAATGGCGTTGAGTGCCATGCGCACAAATAGCAATATAGGCATGGCAATCCAAATCGCTCCAGGGCCGATAAGAGCGAGAATGCCAGAGCAGATTATGGTTAAAGTTAAAGTAAACAGAGTCACTTGATTAGCTGTAATATTATGTTTAGCTAACTGATTTGAAATAGGGCGTAGAGTGGCTTGAAATGCAGGTTTTAAACGATAAATACTCACGATGTATCAGTACCTTAATCAGTTTACATATGACTATCCCAACCGAATAGAACACGTTATATGTCAATCATGGATATTGGGAAGTGGATTACTTGATGGCGATGGATGATTACTTTGAGTAACAGTGATTTGGTATATCTCTATCACAGCCATACCAATAGGTTAAAGAGAGGTTATCAGCTTTACATAAAAGTAACTAGAAGCGGTGAGGTCGATATGGAAAGCGACTAAAGAATCTATGTTCTCTCTCTGATTTCTGCCGAGTAACACTGATAAAACTGTTACCTTAATTGAGATCATAAATAAGGGTAAGTTATTGAACTCACGTAACTCTAATTGGCTTGAATAATAACTTTACCCGTTCTGTAGGAATTGATAGTATGTAAACCATATTTTTATTATTAGGTTTACATGTCGGTTAGTTTCTATCGGATTATGCGCTAAGTAAGGCATATTATGAGTTATCCAATAAGACTGTCATGTGGCTTAACCTTTGTATATTGGCGCCTTAAAACTAAATGAATCCTCAACAATCTAGCAGTGGTAGTGCCATCTGCTTACGTGATGTTTGCTTTGATATTGAAGGTAAACAAATACTGAAAAACCTCTCGTTTTCCACTCAAGTTAAACGCCTTGGCATCATTGGTCGTAATGGTTCGGGTAAATCGACATTATCACGAGTGTTATCGGGTTTAGTCGCTATACATTCTGGAACACTTGAAATAGCAGGAATTAACCCCTTTAAAGATCGCAAAGGTGCTTTAAGAGAGATCGGTTTACTTTTTCAAAATCCGGATCATCAAATTATCTTCCCGACGGTGTTTGAGGAAGTGGTATTTGGTTTACGTCAATTAGGACAGAAGAAAAAACAGGCGGAAGAAAACGCGTTAGCTACGCTAGACACTTTTGGTAAAAGCCATTGGAAAGATGTCCATACATCGGCTCTCTCTCAAGGACAAAAGCATCTGGTTTGTTTGATGTCTATTGTTGCAATGCAGCCTAACTTGATATTGCTTGATGAACCTTTTGCTGGATTAGATATTCCAACCAAGCGCCAACTACAACGTTATCTGGATAAATTTCCTGGTAGCTTAATTCATATCAGTCATGACCCCGATGATCTTGCCAATTACGATCAACTGCTCTGGTTGGAAAATGGTCAGGTAGAAGCGTTGGGCAAACCAGAAGACGTGCTTCCCGTCTATTTGCAAGAAATGCACCGATTAGGAGATAGTGATGATATCTCTAACCTCACCAGTTGAAACGCGCGCACACCACTGGCGTGCAGGAATTAAGTTAGGCGCTCTTTGTGCTTCCACATTAATTTTATTTTTTATTCAGAATTGGCTGTTTCAAAGTGCTTTTCTCGCCTTGGTGATTGTGTTGTATCTTTTACCGGGATGGCGATTTTTCACGCATGGCTTGAAGCCGATTAAAATGCTTTGGCCATTTATTGTTCTCGTCGGAGCTTGGCATTGGTGGAGTAATGAACTTCAGCAAGGCGCTATTATCATTTTGCGATTGTTGTCTATGGTCGCTTTGGCCAACTTAGTCACGATGACGACTCGGTTATCAGACATGATTGAAGTCGTGCGATTTTTGACCCGTCCCTTTGCCAAAATGGGCTTTAATACTCGCGCTTTAGAAATAGCAATGGCATTAGTGATTCGCATGACACCGGTGCTAATAGGTAAAGGACAAAAACTAACGTGGGCTTGGAAAGCACGTTCTCATCGACGTTCCGGTTGGAGAATTCTGCTGCCCTTTACTGTTCTCGCTTTAGACGATGCCGACCATGTTGCCGAAGCTCTTCGTGCTCGTGGTGGATTAACCAATAACGATTAATTAGGTCTCTATTCATGGAAAAAAATGTTGCTTATACCGCGTTGTTTGCTGCTTTAATCGCTGCGCTGGGTTTGGTACCCAAAATCAGTTTAAGCTTTGGTGTACCGATCAGTGCTCAATCATTGGGTATCATGCTTTGTGGCACTATATTAGGTGCGAGACGTGGTGGTCAGGCGGTACTGTTGTTTTTATTGCTGGTGGCTTTGGGGATGCCGTTGCTGTCGGGTGGTAATGGCGGCTTGGGGTCGTTTATGTCTGCTTCTGGTGGTTTTTTAATTGGTTGGCCATTTGCTGCCTTTGTTACTGGTTTTATTGTTGAGAAGTGGCGTAAAGGCTCACTCACTTTAGTTGCAAGTGTCGCTTCTATTATTGGTGGCATTGGTGTGTTGTATGCTTTTGGTATTGTGGGGATGTCTATCGTGCTTAAGAAATCGCTGTTGGAATCAGCGGCATTAGTGTTAGTTTTCATCCCAGGCGATATTATCAAAGCCGTGATTGCTGGTTTCTTAACGGCGTCGGTCGCAAAGGCCAGACCTGCGAGTGTGTTATCTCGTAGTAGTAAGAATATGGCGTAACGACATCCTAAATTGAATAGGAGCCTTATCTGATGAAGGTGTTGATCTATACCGATAACGTTTCAAATAATCACTTACTTTATTACGCGCTGGGTCGAGTGTTGGGTAAGGATAGCGTCTTTTTCGTCAACTCTGTTGAGTTGCTGCAAGGTGCACTCACTGCCGATGTCGATCTGTTTGTGATGCCGGGTGGAGCCAGTCGGTATAAATCGGCTAAAGTAGATGGTCAAGGTAGCCAAATCATCAAACACTATGTAGAAAATGGTGGACGATATCTAGGGATTTGCGCCGGTGCTTACATGGGATGTGAGCAAACCCACTGGGCTCCAGGGGAACAACATGAGATTGTTACTGCTAATGAATTGGCATTTTTCCCCGGAAGAGCGGTTGGCCCAGTGAGCCAATTCGGCCGAGGTGATAACTATAACGCAACGCAAGCGCGCGTGGTTAAGTTGAATTATCAAGGTAAATGCGTTGATTCCCTATACATGGGGGGATGTACATTTGTACCTGAATCTCACGAAGGTTATGAAGTGGTGGCCACTTTTACTGATGTGCCAGAGCAGCCAGCTGCGATAGTGCGTGGCGAATTCGGTAATGGTAGGTGGTTACTTTGTTCCACACACCCTGAATTCGATAATGAAGCAATCTCTATGCTTGATTTTGATGTGGTGGGGAATCAATACGCCGAATTTTCGGCAATTCGGCCACAGGCTAATCTTAGCCTGTCACTATTTGAAGAGTTACTTCAACAGCTTATTTACTAAGATAGAGTTCACTGTTAAATAACAAACGCCAGTCACGTTAATGACTGGCGTTTTTTTGTTAATGGCCCCTATCAGAGGATGACCACTGAGTGACTTGAAGCAATTTATCGCAATTAACCCCTTAAATTTGTGGATTTTGATAATGTAGGTGTAATACTTAAGGCAAGTAATAATTCGCGTTTAGGTGATTGATGAATAGGTCGGTTGAATTTCTGTCTTTGGTTTTAGATTCAATCACAGGTCATATTTCTGTTATTGATCGCTCTGGCTGTATTTGTTACGTCAATCGCCGCTGGAAAACATTTGGCGCTGATAATACCTGTACCATTAATTCTAATAGTTGGGTGGGGTTAAACTACATTTACGAATGTCGAAAAGCCGCTGACATGGGGGATGATTTTGGCTTAAAGGCGGTCAAGGGGATTGAATCGGTTATTGCTGGATCTCGCTCTGAATTTGGTCTTGAATACCCTTGCCATAGCATTGATGAAAAACGTTGGTTTATGATGCGGGTGACGCATTTTTGTTTAAATGATGAAGATTATTTTGTTATTTCTCATCAGGATATCACCAAGCGTAAGTTGGCCGAGTTGCAGGTAAAAGAGCTAGCAAGTCTTGATGGGCTGACGAATATTCCCAACCGACGCACTTTTGACGACTTCTTGCACAGAGAATGGCAGCGTTGTATGCGGTTACAAAAGCCTATTTGCCTTGCCATCTTTGATCTCGATTATTTTAAACTACTTAATGATACCTATGGGCATCAGGCTGGCGATGACTGTTTAATTAAATTTGCTCAGTTATTGAAAACATTTGCTCGTCGACCTGGCGATTTATGTGCTCGTTATGGTGGGGAAGAATTTGCGTTGGTGTTTAGTGGTTGTTCTATAGAGGAATCTAAGCAGCGCGTCGATGAATTCAAACATCAATTGGCAAAGCTTAAAATTCACCATAGCCGTAATAAAGCCGATAGGTATGTTACGGCGAGTATTGGGTTAGCTGAATGTGTTCCGCAACGGGGAGAAACGGACGATCGTATTATCGAATTAGCTGATAACCTTCTGTATCAAGCGAAAAAATCCGGGCGTAATCAGATTTCTTTTGCCAGTTGTACGCACTTTAATTTGTTTTGATGGTTTTTGGCTGGTGGCACTTTAAACGAATTGATCGCGTCTTGTACCGTGAAGCTCGCTTTTTCAGCATTCAAATCAAAAAGATAAATTTTTTGTTGACCATATTTTTGAATCCGTTAAAGTACACCTCGTTCTCACGGCACAGGCCGATAAGAATCTTTGCGACACTAGCTCAGTTGGTAGAGCGCAACCTTGCCAAGGTTGAGGTCACGAGTTCGAACCTCGTGTGTCGCTCCAAATTTTGCTATAGGGTTTCAAACCATATCGATGATGGTGTCAAACTGTTCAGTTAACAGCATCGCAATCCCAAATTGCGTGCCCTGGTGGTGGAATTGGTAGACACAAGGGATTTAAAATCCCTCGGCGTTCGCGCTGTGCCGGTTCAAGTCCGGCCCGGGGCACCATCTCTTTAAAAAATAATACGGCGCGTTGGCAGAGTGGCTATGCAGCGGATTGCAAATCCGTGGACCTCGGTTCGACTCCGGGACGCGCCTCCATTATTTATCTCCTTCTAGTTCTAAAATATTCCCTTTTTTATCATAAAAATATGCTATTTATCGCTACGTCTTTATCTGATATGAGCTATAGATACTTATACCTAAATGACCTCAAGATGCAGGATTCAGAGTGACATTAACGAGCATATTTATCTGCGTTGGGTGTGATAATAACGATGATGGATAGAAGACCCGTGCTCCACTTCCCGCTACTTAGGTTTATTGATTAGCTTAAGGAGAAAGTGTATGACTACTCAACAAATGGGGCGTTGGAGCCAATTTGCAGAGCTGAATGAAGAAGATCAGCGGGTGTTCAAATTGGGTATTCAGGGAATTATCGGCGTTCACTATACTCCGCTTGAGGTTTCTCATCGTTCAATTTCTGGCGAGCATTTTGCGTTTTTCTGCAATGCGACAACGACGAGCTTTCCCGAAAACACCTTCCCGGCAATGGTCACTATGTTTCGAGCGGTAGGCGGCAAAATAACGCGTAGTGAAATACGTCGGATAGAATATTAACTATTTCACACTAGCCACATTATAACCAAAGGGTGAGTGTGTTTTGCAGGTATTCTGAGTGGAACGAAAAAACGCCCTGTATTAAACAGGGCGTTGTCATTTGGAGCGCTAGATTACAGCGTTTGGTTTAGCTGGTAGTAACGTCCTTGCTGGGCGAGAAGCTCATCATGACTTCCGTGCTCAACCACTTGGCCTTGCTCTACTAAGCAGATGCTATCCATCGTGTCTAGTTCGACTAAGCGGTGAGTAATAAATACCACGGTTTTATTCGTGAAATGTTGTTGGAATAACGTCATAATTTGTTTTTCTGTTTGCTTGTCCAAACCTTCTGTCGGTTCATCTAGCAGTAGGATAGGACCATCATGCAGTAATGCTCGCGCAATACCGATACGACGTTTTTCTCCTCCCGATAGTTGGCGACCACCGTCACCTAACCAAGCATCAAGGCCCGTTTGTTCAAGTAGCCTATCTAGGCCGACCTGACGCAACATGGTCGCAAGCTCTTCATCTGTTGCTGTTGGTTTAGCAAGGATAAGGTTATCTCGCAAAGAACCATTTAAAATGTCGACGCGCTGGCTGACTACGCTAATTGCAGCGCGAAGTTCACTTTCATTCCACTGTTTTAGTGGTGTTCCTGCAATACGTATTTCACCTTGTTGAACATCCCAGTAACGAGGGAGAAGCTGCATTAAGGTGGATTTACCCGATCCCGTTTGCCCCACAATCGCCACTCGATTTCCTGCTGGAATATTGAGAGATACCTGATTAACGGCTTTACGTTCGTCATTGTTATAGCTAAAGCTAACTTCATCAAACTCAATACTAAATTGACCATTATGCTGAGTTTGCGCTTCAGGGAATTGGACTTCAGGTTCTGAAAGAATGATTTCATTTAGCCGACGCGCTGAAGTTAGGGTTTGGCCAAGGAATTGGAATGCACCAGCAATAGGCATGAGCAATTCTACACAAGCCATCGTCGCAAAGACCACAACGGCGATGAGTGGATCAGGACCATGAGGGCCTACACCATCAGCGGCGAGCCATAGCATTAAAATGAGCGTCCAACCATTGGCTAACATAAGTAATGCCGAAGCTAAGCCCGAAATGTGGGCATTGACCAGCTGGTTTTTTAGCAGGCGTTCTTGGGCTTTATCCATCGCTTGGTGGTAGCGAGATTCTGCGCCGAAGATCGTCAGCTCGCTAAAACCCTGCAACCAATCCAAAGTCGTAATGCGGAAATCTGCTTTATTCTGTGTTAATTCAGCTCCGTTACCTTTACCCAATTTGTAAAAAATCACTGGCCAAGCAAGGAGAATAACAAGCAGGATAGCGCCTAAAATTAGGCCTAATCGTTCATCGAAATAGCAGATGAGAGCTGATATCGCTGCGATGCCCACCACTCCGATGGTGACTGGGCTGATTAAGCGTAGATACACATGATCCATCGCATCGATATCAGCAACGACTCTATTGAGTAAGTCGGCATCTCGCAGGTTGGATACTTTCCCCGGAATCAGAGGCGTTAACTTCTGAAAGAAGAAAATACGTAAGTCAGTCAATAACTTAAAAGTAGCGTTATGACTAACAACACGTTCACCCCAGCGGCCTGCTGTACGGCCAATAGCAAAACCACGTACAAACGCACTTGGTAGCATAAAGTTGAAATCTTTTTTGGCTGCACTCAGTCCGGCCACTGCCGCTGCAGAAAGGAACCAGCCAGAAATCGTAAGCAAACCAATCGATGCCGCTAGTGTTAGAAAAGCTAAAATCATTCCCAGACTTAAGCCGAACCAATGTTTCTTATATAGTTTTAGATATGGTAATAAATCACGCATCTAAATTCCCCTTATCCGCATCTTGGTGGGCTTGGTTTGAAGCGAGCATAGCCGCAAACAACCCATCTTGTTGACTGAGTGAGCTGTAATCGCCACGTTCGACGATAGAGCCGTTCTGCATAACCAAAATTTGGTCGACAGATTTGAGCGGAGAAAGTTGGTGGGTAACTAGCAGGGCAGTTTTACCATGAATTTGGCTATCTAACCCGTTCATAACAAGCTGTTCACTACGTGCATCTAGGCTTGCAGTCGGTTCATCCAGTAACCAAAATGCGCCGTTTTGTAGCATAGCGCGAGCCAGTGCAAGTCGTTGGGCTTGACCAACTGACAAACCACCGCTTCGGTCACTAATGTGGTAATCCAGACCATGTTCGTTGACAAACTCAGCAGCGAATGAACGGTCAAGAACATCATTTAGCGTGGCGTCATCAAAGGTTTTACCCATAGTGACATTGTCACGAATGCTGCCGTTGAGCAGTAATGGGTTTTGTCCAACCCAGCTAATGTGGCTGCGCCATTGGTCATGGTTAAGCTCACTCATTTCAATGCCATTAATTGTTAAGCTACCTTCATAAGGCATGAAACCAAGAATGGCGTTGATTAAGCTAGTTTTACCTGCACCACTAGGGCCAACTAAGGCTGTTGTTTTGTCTTTGTTGATGGTGAAGGAAATGGGTCCAACCAAATGGTCACCTTCAGGGCTAAGTACAACGAGGTCAGTTGCAACGATCTCAACATGTTCATGATCGACCATAGGGTGCGTGCCTGATTTTACTTTGCTTACATCGACTTCTAAAAATTCCACAATGCTTTCTGCAGCACCAACTGCGAGCTGTTTTGCATGATAGAAAGTGCCTAAATCTCGTAGAGGTTGATAAAATTCCGGAGCAAGAATCAGGATAAACATCCCGGCAAATAAGGTAACACCTGCACCGTAGTAATAACCAAAGTTGAATTTATCAATATAACTAAAACCGAAGTATACCGCGGTGAGCGCGATAGAAATCGACGTAAAGAATTCCAGTACCGCCGAAGACAAAAATGCGATGCGCAATACGTCCATGGTGCGAGAGCGGAAAACTTCCGATGCACCGCGCATCAATTCAGTTTCAGATTCTGCTCGGTCAAACAAGCGAATTGTCGTCATCGATTGCAAGCGATCGTAGAAATGGCCGGATAAACGTTGCAGTGCTTTAAAGTTTTTACGTCCTGCATCCGCTGCTTTGATCCCCACAAAGGCCATGAATATCGGCACAAGAGGTGCTGTGATAAGGAAGATTAATCCTGCCGCCCAGTTAACAGGGAATACCACAACTAAGATGACAAATGGAATGGCGACCGACAGCGCCATTTGGGGCAAATAACGAGCAAAGAAGTCGTGCATGTTCTCGACTTGCTCAAGCATGAGTGCGGCCCATGTTCCGGCTGGTTTTCCTTTGATATAGGCAGGGCCAAGTTCACGCAGCTTTTCGATTATTTGTGCACGAATATAAACGCGAATTTGTTCACCGCAGCGGAAACCGGCGATTTCACGTCCCCATGAGCAGGCAGCACGCACTGCAATTAATACGACTAACCCAATGAAATGGGGGACTAAAGTTGATTTATCGACATGCTCGATAATGAGCTGATCTAGTACAGAAGCAAGTAATGCTGCTTGTGCGACGAGGAATAGGCTTGATAAAACTCCGAGCCCGACAGCGATCATTAACCAGCGCTTCGCTAGCTTGCTTTGCTGTTTGAGCCACAGATTCAAGCTACGTTGTTTTTTCTTATCCATTGTAAAGGCTTTTATTGAGAATATTATATTGAGCGAGCACGTAGTATACAAAAGAAAGCCCAACGGAGATACCGTTGGGCAATTGTAACAAAGTGTAAAAATGAAAAATAAACTTACTTTTTACAGAAAGTATTTAGCTTACTTATCATTTAGCGCATCAAGATAACGTTCAGCATCTAATGCGGCCATACAACCTGTTCCTGCAGAGGTAATCGCTTGACGATAATTATGGTCCATTACGTCACCAGCCGCGAAGATACCTTCGATACTTGTTTGAGTCGCATTTCCGTCTAAACCAGATTGAACGACAACATAACCGTTTTTCATTTCTAACTGGCCTTCGAAGATGGCAGTATTAGGCTGATGGCCTATAGCAATGAACGTTCCCATAACGGCCAACTCTTCAGTTGTACCCGATTCAGTGTCTTTAAGGCGAACACCGGTTACGCCCATATCGTCACCTAATACTTCGTCTAAAGTACGATTGGTATGTAAGACAATTTTACCGGCAGCTACTTTTTCGTTCATACGATCAATTAGGATTTTTTCTGCGCGGAACGTGTCACGACGGTGAATCAAATGAACTTCTGATGCAATGTTAGAGAGGTAAAGCGCTTCTTCAACCGCTGTGTTACCGCCACCTACAACCGCCACTTTTTGATTGCGGTAGAAGAATCCATCACAAGTTGCACAAGCTGAAACACCACGGCCTTTAAACGCTTCTTCCGATTCAAGACCGATGTATTTTGCTGATGCTCCCGTTGAAATAATCAGTGCGTCACAGGTGTATTCAGTGCTATCACCTTTGAGACGAAATGGGCGTTGAGAAAAATCGACTTCATTGATGTGATCGAAAACCATTTCGGTATTGAATTTCTCAGCATGTTCTTTCATGCGATCCATTAGACCCGGTCCAGTTAAACCTTCAGGGTCTCCAGGCCAGTTTTCAACTTCAGTCGTTGTGGTTAACTGACCGCCTTGCTGCATACCAGTGACCAATACGGGATTCAGATTCGCGCGCGCAGCGTAAACCGCGGCAGTGTAGCCAGCAGGGCCCGAACCAAGAATTAATAGTTTTGCGTGTTTTACTTCACTCATGAGTGCTCCCATCTATGCGGTGCATTACTTTTGTTTCTGATTGTAGGGAATATACAGGGTGAATGAAAGAGGTGAGAAGGGAATAGTCGATAAAAAGTAGAACGACCAGTCCAGAATAGCCTAGAAAGCCATCAGAAAAGCTAACTAATTATGAAAGTATAATTTTAACCTTATGATTATTAAGTTTATTATGATTTCTTATAGCAAATTCGTTTGCTGATAAAGATTAACTAAACACCAATGTAGAGTATTTATCTAAAATAAACACCTTTAAAAGGTAATAATCATGTTTTCTGTTTATTTAGTAACATTTGATTTTAATAAATTTGTATTTTTTAGATGTCTATATAGACTTATATTGTTACTTAATTGTTAATTCTGGGCGGCGATTTTTACATTGCGGCTAAGGAGAAGACGATGCTACAGAAACATGAACATACCTTAGACCTCTGCCAATTAAGTGTTGGTGCAGTACACCAACTTGCCCCTTCTTTTCGCCATTTACCGACGACTGAACATGCCGATGGGAAATACCGGTTGCGTCGTTATTCGGTAATTCGTTTTTACCATGGTGATGTAGTAGAAATGGACAAGCATGATTTTATGCAAACTGGTGAAATAAACCATTTTCAGGGCGATGTGAAACGTCACTTTGAACCTCTATTAGAGAGTACCTTGCACAGTGAAGGGTTAAGAGAGTTATGTGATCTTTTCGTCACACATAATAATTTGCCCGATGGTCAGGAGATTGAAATTCATCAAATGCGCGTTTCGGCTATTTACAACGAGACGTTGGTGTCTCCGGAAGGCGTTCACCAAGATGGATTTGATTACATCGCTATCGTGGGGATTAACCGACACAACATAGTCGGGGGAGACGTGATGTTATATCAAGATTCTCAGCAAGCGCCTTTCTTTCGTAAGGTTCTGGATGATGGTGACATTGTGATGTTGGCTGATCAGAAGTTATGGCATAACGCATGTCCCATTCGCGCCATTAAACTGCAAGAAGAAGGACATATGGACCTGTTAGTTTTAACGGCTAAGGGGGCTTAATGACATTGGATACAAATCAAATCAGGGCAAAGTTTGGGGCATTAAACCAAGCCGAACATGGTCAAACCATCCTGTTTCTTGATGGGCCTGGTGGAACACAAATTCCTGATTCCGTAGCACATAGCATGACAGATTACTGGCAACGAGGTAATAGCAATCTTGGTGGTGCATTTGAGACAAGTCGACATACCACTGAAGTAATGTTGGAAGCTCGAACCTATTGCCAAGCTCTTGTGAATGCGCCTGCCGCCGAAAATATCGTCTTCGGTGCCAATATGACATCGCTGACTTTTCAATTAAGTCGGGCTATTAGTCGTGAATGGCAAGCAGGGGATGAAGTGATAGTGACGGCATTAGATCACTATGCAAACGTATCAACATGGCAGCAAGCGGCGAATGATCGAGGTGCGGTTGTGAAAACGGCGAATCTCTGTCGCGACAATGCCACGCTGGATGTTGAACATTTACTGCGCTTAATTACGGCTAAAACGCGTTTGGTCGCGGTGACATGTGCTTCCAATGTGACCGGTTCGATTGTCGATGTAAAACCTATTATTGATGCAGCTCATGCAGTCGGGGCCAAAGTGTATCTTGATGCTGTTCATTATGCGCCGCACCATTTAATTGACGTCCAAGCATGGCAGTGTGATTTCTTAGTGTGTTCGGCCTATAAGTTTTTTGGTCCCCACATAGGTATTGCCTATATCGCGCAGCCGTGGCTTGAACAGCTTCAACCTTATAAGGTCGCGCCTGCTCCTGATATTGGTCCGGGGCGGTTCGAAACAGGAACGCAACCTTTTGCAAGTCTCGCTGGTTTGTCGACGGCTGTTGGTTATTTGGCGAGCTTTGGCCATTCAAAGGTTGGGTTAAGATCTCAGCTGTTACGTAGCTATAGTTTGATTCAGCAGCATGAAATGGCGTTAAATGAGCTTTTTTTACAACGTTTAAAAGCAGTAAAGGGCGTTGAGTTATTGGGTATTGATGATGCGGATATAGGACAACGTACTCCAACTTTTGCTCTGCGATTTGAGCGGCATCGCCCTTATGATATTGCTCATGCTTTGGGCATGGAGCAAGTGTGTGTCTGGAGTGGGCACTTTTATGCACTTGGTATGATGGAACAACTAAAGATAGATCCGAATCTTGGGGTACTGCGAGTCGGGGCAGTGCATTACAATACGAAAGATGAGATCGAACGTTTCTTTAGGTCATTAACGCAAATCATCCAATAGCAAAATGGGGATAGAGTCTATCCCCATCAAGAGAGTATCGAGGTTAGTCGACGTAACATTCCACTTCGTATGAGGTAAATTTACGAATATTAATCACCCCAGTATCTAAAATGAGGTATTGGCCTTTAATACCTTGTAACACTCCGGACACTTCCGGATTTTTATCAAAGTTATGTGAAACGATCTTGGTTGGATATTCCGTTACCGGATAGTGAATCTCAATGCCTTCGGTGGAAAGTTCTTGAACAGAATCTTCGCCAAACTCGGCGCGGATCTCGGCAATTTTATCGGTTAATAAAGGGCGCAGTTCTGCAAAACGTTGTTCGAGAGGCATCATATCGGAATCGCCTTTAAGCAAAGTGCGCCAATTGGTTTTGTCGGCAATGTGTTTGGCTAATTCAACCTCAATAAAGCCAGATATTTGGCGAGTTTTCACTTTATAGATCGGCAGGCCTTGCATAGCACCTTGGTCAATCCAGCGAGTGGGGATCTGAGTGTGACGAGTGATACCAACTTTCAAACCAGACGTATTGGAAAGATAAACGTAGTGGTCAACCATACAATTCTCTTGCGCCCACTCCGGTTCACGACATGTTCCTTGAGCGTAGTGGCACGTTTCCGGCTTCATGATACACATGTCACAGCTGGCAAGTTTTTTCATACACACGAAACAGTGGCCTTGAGAATAGCTTTTCTTGGTCTTTTTTCCGCATGAACAGCAGTAGATATTCCCTGTGTGTTTTAGCTCAATAGTGCGACCAATAAGTGGGTTGAGATCGACCAATTCGTCTCCAACAGGTAAACGATATTCGGTCGTGTTGTTTAGCGATGCGCGCATTTTACTTAATACGCCTGAAGCGATTAATGACATGACATTACTCTTTTATTTTAGATTTATGGTAGGGAGTATAACGAAAGTTAGGGCATTGGTGCAGCAAAAGGAGGGAAAGTCATACTTTCCCTTAATCGCAAGTTATTGAGAAGTCGTAGAGTCTTCTGCTAGTTGAGTGCTTTCATCACTGCTGCTGGGATCTTCATCAGGTTGAATCGGATGTTTTGGACCGAGAAATTTAGGTTGAGTATCCAATACATAAAGATCAAAAAAGGCTTTAGTCCTCGCTAACACCTCTCTGAGTCTCACGGTATAGCCAGAATAGTGAGTCGGGCCAGCAACTGCTAGACAATGTGCGTTAATATCATGAAAACGCGCAATATACAGGGCGCGTTCACAATGGAAACCTTGCGTGATAATGAGGAAGTTATTACTGTCAAAAATACGCTTGGCGCGCACGATTGAATCAAGAGTACGAAACCCAGCGTAATCTAAATAGATTGAGCTCTCGGGGACACCTGCTTTGAGCAAATCACGCTTCATTGTCCATGGCTCATTGTAAGAGCGATGGGCGTTATCTCCACTGAGCAGAAAATCAGCCACTTTCCCTTGTTTGAACAGTTTGATTGCCGCGTTAATCCGATGGATATAGTAATCGTTTAGGGTGTGCCCCAAGTATTTACTGGTTCCTAGCACGACAGCAACTTGATAGTGTTCGACTTTATCGATGTCGTAAATAATGTTTTTTTGAGTTTGCCAAGAGATCCAACGATCAATGGCGATCAGACAGATCACACCTGCCATGATGGCTAAAATACCATACATAACGGTGCGACGTATCCAAATTAGGAGACGCTTCCAGCGCGAGGTTGAGCGAGTTGAATGTGTTATATCTGACGATTTTTTTGTGCCCATAGGCCAATAATAATAAAGCTAATTACGACGATGACAAACATCATGCCTCGATCTAATTGGGCAAGTGTCCGAGCTAAGTAAGGGCTTGCTTTTACGATGATTAATCCATAACCAAACGCATTGATCAATACAAACACCAGCGTACGCACAATAAAATGCTGATTACGCATTGTTCGGCGAACAAACGCATTGATGTCACCACCAAGCATCACTAAGAAGCAGGCAACAAATGCCACGGCTATATCAGAAAGATATGGGGCGATAAAACGTCCCCCTGGTGCAAAAAAGTGTAGTAGTTCCATAAGTCCTAAAATAAAAAAGCCCCTAACATAGGGGCTTAAGTATGGCTTAAAACGCGGTACGTTTGTAGCGGCGATATTCTGGTTGCCAGAAATGTTGCTCGATGGCTTCCAAAATTGCGTCGTCAGAACGTTCAGGAGCAACGCCTTGTTCGATCGCTTTTTTCGCAACAGCAAAGGCAATCTTCTTCGATACAGAGTGAATGCTTTCAAGTGGTGGAAGTAGTGCACCGTGACCGTTAATCGCTAGTGGCGATGTTTCGGCTAAAGAGCGGCTAGATACCATCAGCATTTCATCCGTTACACGTTTAGCACCCACGGCTAAAACGCCTAGGCCAATGCCTGGGAAAATGTAGCTGTTGTTACATTGGGCGATTGGATAAGTTTTACCTTCAAGTACCACAGGTTCAAACGGACTACCGGTTGCAACCAATGCTTCGCCGTTGGTCCAACGAAGAATATCATTTGGTGTTGCTTCTACGCGGCTAGTCGGGTTAGACAGTGGGAAAATAATAGGACGTTCACAGCTTGCGTGCATCGTCTTGATGACTTCTTCACTGAATAGGCCAGGAGCGCCTGATACACCGATTAGCACGGTTGGCTTAGCTTGGCGAACAACGTCAAGCAGTGAGAAACCATTACCTTCAGATGTCCATTCTTTCGTGTTCGATTTTTTCTGCATCAAACGCTGTTGGAAATCAAGCAGGTTATGCATGCCTTCTTCTAGCAGACCCCAGCGGTCAACCATATAAACTTGTGAGCGAGCTTGTGCATCGCTAATGCCTTCAGAAACCATCTGGGCAATGATCGCTTCTGCGATACCACAACCTGCAGAACCTGCGCCTAAGAAGGTAATGCGTTGGTCAGATAGCTTACTGCCTGCTGCTTTACATGCCGCAAGTAGAGAGCCAACAGCAATGGCAGCGGTGCCTTGAATATCATCGTTAAAGCAACAAACGCGATCTTTGTAGCGTTGCAAAAGTGGCATCGCGTTTTTTTGTGCAAAGTCTTCAAATTGAATTAACGCTTCAGGCCAACGACGTTTCACGGCTTCAATAAATTCTTCTACGAACGCGTCGTATTCTGCACCTTCAATACGAGTATGACGCCAACCCATATACATAGGATCTGCAAGGCGTTGAGGGTTGTTCGTACCGACATCAAGTACCACAGGTAAAGTGTAAGCCGGGCTGATACCACCACATGCGGTATACAGTGACAGTTTACCAATAGGAATGCCCATGCCGCCGATACCTTGGTCACCAAGGCCAAGAATACGTTCACCGTCAGTCACAACGATAACTTTAACGTTTTGGTTTGCTGCATTGTTTAGCAGGTCATCGATACGATCACGGTTTTCGTAAGAAACAAATAGACCACGTCCACGTCGGTAAATGTTTGAGAAGTTTTCACACGCCGCGCCAACAGTTGGTGTGTAGATGACAGGCATCATTTCAGAGATATGGTTTTGGACGAGGCGGTAAAAAAGAGTTTCGTTGGTGTCTTGAATATTGCGCAGATAGATATGTTTATCCATATCACTTTCGAAGCTGCAATATTGTTGATACGCACGAACAACTTGCTCTTGAATAGTTTCAGTTGCTTCAGGAAGCAAACCTTCAAGGTTAAAAGAAACACGTTCTTCTGCGCTAAATGCGCTGCCTTTATTCAATAGGGGGGTGCTCATTAATGCTGCACCAGCATATGGTAAATATAGTGGACGTTTATCGTTGTTCATTGTTGGCCTTTTTAGCGATGAAAGAAGACGCAAAAATGATACGGTTTGGAGAGGTTATTGTAAATAGAATGACTTAACGAATAAGACATTATTCGCTTCGATTTGCTTAACATTTAGGCAAATAACCCTACATTAAGCATGTGTTTGCGTAGTGCCTAATTTATGACTCACTCATTCTTATAATTTGGCTGTAGAAATCGTTCATTTTACTCAAAATAACAGTGTAAACGTTTTATATTTTATTAAATCTATATAAAACAGATGGTTATATAAAATATTTGGCAATGCTTGTGATTTAATATGCAAATTTAGTGGTAACGTTTACACAATGTGTCAGGCTTCACAGAAAGTAGCCCAAGGTAGTTGATAAACTTGGCTCAATTCAACGCACAAGTAATTTAAGAGGTGCAGCGTGAAAGTATTAGTGACTGGAGGTATGGGCTATATTGGCAGCCATACTTGCGTACAAATGATTGAAGCCGGCATCACCCCTGTGATTATCGACAATCTATGCAATGCCAAACGAGAAGTGCTAAATCGCATCAAAAATTTAACTCAGACAACGCCCGTGTTTTATGAGGGAGATGTACGCGATGAAACGCTATTAGATCGTGTTTTTTCTGAGCAAAAAATTGATTCGGTTGTTCATTTTGCAGGGTTAAAAGCTGTTGGGGAATCTGTCGCTAAACCTCTTGAATATTATGACAATAATGTAAATGGTTCGTTAGTGCTGGCTCGTGCTATGCGCAAAGCGGGTGTCAAAAGTTTGGTATTCAGTTCTTCCGCGACTGTTTATGGTGATCCCGCCAGTGTGCCCATTACAGAATCGTTTCCAACCGGAGCGACGACGAATCCATATGGACGCAGTAAGTACATGGTAGAAGAGTGTCTGCGAGATCTGTTCTATGCAGAGCCTGACTGGAGTATCACTTTATTGCGCTATTTTAACCCTGTGGGCGCTCATCCATCAGGCTCGATGGGAGAAGATCCTCAGGGCATACCGAATAACCTTATGCCTTTTATTGCTCAAGTTGCGGTCGGTCGACGTGACCATCTATCTGTGTTTGGTGATGATTATGCAACGCCTGATGGTACCGGCGTACGTGATTATATTCATGTTATGGATTTAGCGGATGGCCATATTGCGGCTATTCGTGGTGTGGGAAACAAAGCCGGGTTACACATCTACAATTTGGGCACAGGGCAAGGGTCGAGTGTTCTTGATATGGTGAATGCTTTTACCGCCGCTTGTGGCCATGACGTGCCTTATCAAATTTGTCCGCGACGTCCTGGCGATATTGCTGAGTGCTGGGCAAGTACTGCAAAGGTGGAAGCCGATTTAGGTTGGAAGGCGACTCGCACAGTAGAGCAGATGACAGCAGATACATGGAATTGGCAGTCAAAAAATCCTAACGGTTATGAATAACCCATCGGCTGAAACAATTCCTAAGTTATTTTAATTTTACGAGCAAACGTTATGTCAGATATTACTTTTAATCCGGTTGATCATCCCCATCGTCGTTATAACCCGTTAACCGGACAATGGATTTTAGTCTCTCCTCATCGTGCAAAACGCCCTTGGAGTGGTCAAGACGAGAAAGCACCAACTGAGACATTACCTTCATACGATGAGCATTGTTTTTTATGTCCCACCAACGAACGAGTCTCAGGGGATACCAATCCTGATTATCAAGGGACTTACGTCTTTGGTAATGATTTTGCCGCGCTCAAAGAAGATACGCCCGAAGCGCCAGAATCAGACAATCGTCTGTTTCGTTGCCAAAGTGCGAGAGGCTTAAGCCGTGTGATTTGTTTCTCTCCAGACCACAGCAAAACCTTGCCAGAATTACCCGTACCAGCTATTCGCCGCGTGATTGATACTTGGAATGAGCAGATTGAAGAGTTAGGTAAAAAATATCTTTGGGTACAGGTATTCGAAAATAAAGGCGCCATGATGGGTTGTTCTCAGCCACACCCGCATGGACAAGTTTGGGCAAACAGTTTTATACCTAATGAAATTGCGCGTAAAGAAGACAATTTAAAAGCCTATTACCAACAATATGGTTCGAACCTGTTGGTGGACTATGTCAATGCTGAACTGAAAGATGGCAGTCGCACTGTGGTTGAAACTGAACACTGGTTAGCCGTAGTGCCGTATTGGGCTGCATGGCCATTTGAAACCATGTTGTTACCGAAAGTTCATGTGCGTCGTATGAGTGAATTGACGGAAGCGCAACGTGATGATTTGGCACTCGCAATGAAAAAACTGACCAGTCGTTACGATAACTTATTTGAATGTTCGTTCCCTTACTCAATGGGGTGGCATTACGCACCATTTTTCGAAGAAGGAACCGATATAGAACACTGGCAACTGCATGCGCTGTTCTACCCGCCATTATTGCGCAGCGCCACCGTACGTAAATTTATGGTGGGGTATGAAATGCTTGCTGAATCACAGCGTGACCTCACCGCTGAGCAAGCCGCTGAGCGACTTCGCGCCTTAAGTGATGTGCATTTTAAAGAGCAATAAATACTACTTGGACCGCGCTAGAGCAGTGAGGTCCTTATCCTGATTTTTCGGTTTGGGTTAGCCAAGCTGTGATTGAATAAGAGATACGATTATGTCTGATCCTATGCAAAACGTAAGTGCATCTTTCCCACGTGTATTTGGTTATGAGCCCACTCATCATATTCAAGCACCTGGTCGTGTTAATCTGATTGGTGAACACACGGATTACAATGATGGCTTTGTACTACCATGCGCGATTAATTATCAAACTGTGGTAGCGGCTAAACAGCGTGATGACCGACTTGTTCGTGTTGTCGCTTGTGATTACCAAGATGCACAAGATGAATTCTCACTTGATGCGCCAATTGAATTTGTTGCTGACAAAATGTGGGCCAATTACATCCGTGGTGTTGTGAAATGTTTGCTGCAACGGGGTTTCGAGTTTGGTGGCGTTGATATTGCTGTTTCTGGCAATGTGCCTCAAGGTGCAGGTTTAAGTTCGTCTGCTGCATTGGAGGTGGTGATAGGTCAAACGTTTAAAACACTATACAACTTAGAAATATCGCAAGCCGAAATCGCGTTGAATGGACAACAAGCTGAAAACGAATTTGTTGGCTGTAATTGTGGGATTATGGATCAATTGATTTCAGCACAAGGCCAAGATAATCATGCTTTGTTGATCGATTGCCGCAGTTTAGAGTGTCAGCCGGTCTCAATGCCTGAAGATATGGCGGTTGTGATCATTAACTCCAACAAACAACGCGGTTTGGTCGATAGTGAATATAATACTCGTCGTCAGCAGTGCGAAGAAGCGGCTCAGATCTTTGGAGTTAAAGCATTACGTGATGTGACCATTGAACAATTTGTAGCAAAACAAAATGAGTTGTCTCCTGATGTGGCTAAGCGTGCTCGCCATGTGATTACCGAAAATACGCGTACTGTTGAAGCGGCAAAAGCGTTGGAAGAGGGGAACATCACCCTATTAGCACAGCTTATGGAACAATCTCATAACTCAATGCGTGATGATTTTGAAATCACGGTTAAAGAGATCGATACCCTCGTTGATATCGTGAAAGACGTTGTCGGTGAACAGGGTGGTGTACGTATGACTGGCGGCGGTTTTGGTGGTTGTGTGGTATCACTGGTTCCACCACAGTTAGTTGATGCAGTAAAACAAGCCATTGCTGAACAATATGAAGCCAAAACGGGATTAAAAGAAACCATTTACGTTTGTCATGCCACTGACGGCGCAAGCGTTGTCGCTTGATAGGTGAATTAACTAAAAAGCTGGCGCGAGCCAGCTTTTTTAGTTTAGGCGAGTGATAACCGATAGTTAGTCACAAACATCCCCTGTCACACTTGATGCGCTGCCTTCACCGTTGCCGATAAAGCCAACTTCTACGGTAGCATTGGGTTCAATAGTGGCATTCCAACTCAGGTTTGTCGCACTGTATGAGCCGGTTAGGGTGGCGCCCCAGCTTTGAGTGATGGTAGTGCCGTCAGAATAAGACCAGTTGACATTCCAACCGTCTATCGCGGTATCACTGTTATTCGTTATACGGATAGCGCCTTGGAATCCGCCTTGCCACGAAGAGGTAATCACATGCTCGCAAGTAACGGATCCTGTCGATGTTGAACTGGAGTCACTACTGCTGTCAGAAGTTGATGTGTCTGTGCTTGTTGAGTCGTCAGATGATGTAGATGAATCTGACTCACTGCTATCATCGCTTGTAGCAACACTCGTGCCCCAATTGGAAATGATATTTTTAACATAGGTACCCGAAGCGGTGAGATCGCTTGCTGACCAATTCCCAGTTGCACTTGCCCCTGAGTTGATAATGGATGCGCCTTCATCCTTATCGCTCACCGCCCAGTTAACATTGGTGATGTTATTGGTTTGCAGAAAATCCATCCAACTGTCGACACTGTCTTCTGCCACATCGCCATTACCATCTGAATTGACAGCTCCCCATTCCGTGACCATAAGAGGAATGCCATTGTTCAGTGCAGTCGATGCTTTATCTCTCAGTGACTGACCATGAGTTCCTGCATAAAAGTGGAGAGAATAGGCAATATTGGTTCCATCGATAGGGTCTTGTGATGCGACGTCCACATCTTGAGACCAATTTGGGGTTCCGACGACAATTAAATTGTCTGAATCGATAGCGCGAATTGCAGCAATCACGTCTTCTGCATAGGGTTTGATAACGTTTGACCAGCTAACTGCCAAAGGCTCGTTATATATTTCATAAATAACGTTAGTTTTGTCGCCATATAATGTCGCCATTTTTTGGAAAAAAGCGATAGCTGAGGCTTCTTTATCTTCACCGTGGTGCGTATGGAAATCGATAATAACGTACATATCATTGGCGATAGCAGCATCGATAACGGTTTCCGCTCTGGTTAAGTTACCTGATGGGTCGTCAATATAAGAGCCACTGTTATCTGCACCGACAGCAACGCGCACGATGGTTGAACCCCAGTCATCTTTTAGCCATTTAACAACACTGGCGTTGTACATTTTCTCCTGACCCCATCCCGTATTACTCCAGAAGAAACTATTGCCCGCAAAACTTGTGGCCTCGCCGCCACTAAGGATTTGATTTCCGCTCACTGTAAGCGCGGGAACACTTGCTAGCGCAGTGCTGCTGGCAAGTGCTAAAGCTAATGTTATTGTTGTTAGTTTGATTCGTTTCATCTCAATACCCGTGTATATGTAAAAGTTTGTCAATATGCATATAGTAAGGTATGAGATGAGGTTGAATTATTGATTGATTTGATGAATGGAAGCTACTGCCCAGATTGAGTGATAAGTGATAAATAGCTTGGAAGTAAAGATTCACTTTAACCAGAAATGACATATTTCTGGTTGAAGAATGAAAAATGCTCAGCGCTGGTGGTTGGGTTTATGGTGAAAAGCGACTTGAAGTCACCATTACTCGTAATACTGGACGCCAATTTCAATCGGCTCTCGACCATTTTTTTGGCGCCATGTATTCGTATCACGCAGAGAATAGGCGCAGCCGCAATACTCTTGCTGATAAAAGCGCTCTCGTTTTGCTATCTCTACCATGCGACTTGCCCCTCCTTTTTTACGCCAGTTAAAGGTCCAGTAATTAAGGTTAGGGTAGGGAGCTGCTGCGCGAAGGCCACAATCATTGATTTGATCCATATTTTTCCATCGAGAGATACCCAAACAGCTCGTAAAGGTATCAAAACCATGTTCATGTGCATAAAGCGCTGTGCGTTCAAAACGCATGTCAAAGCACTCAGTGCAGCGTTCTCCTCGCTCAGGCTCCCATTCTAGTCCTTTTACTCGATCAAACCAGTTGCGTACATCGTAGTCCGCATCAATAAATGGGACGCCAAGTTTTTCAGCAAATCGAATATTTTCCTCTTTGCGGATTAAATACTCTTTTTTTGGATGTATGTTGGGGTTGTAGAAGAAAATCGTAAACTCAATGCCAGCGTTCGCCATGCGCTCCATCACATCTCCTGAGCACGGAGCGCAGCATGAATGTAACAATACATGGTTCGATGATGTTGGAGTTTCAAGAACTATTGCTTCTTTAGCCATGGGGCCTCTTAAGATTATCTGGATAGGTGTAGCACGTAAAATATGCCATTAGTTTATTATGAAACTGATTTGTTAAAAACTTGTTTTTCACTATATATGCGCACGTTGAAATAAAAATGGTGAATTGTTAATGACACCTGTTGATCTTTTCTTTACATTAATTATTCAATTAATTGAATAGGATGGTGAGTGTGTTTAGTCATGTCATGGTGGGGTCAGATGATCTTGCACAATCAAAAATATTTTATGATGCGATAATGCAAGTCATTGGTTATAACGCGGGCATTTATGATCCGAAAGGTCGTTGCATGTACATAAGTGAAAACGGCGTTTTAGGTGTTACGAAACCAATCAACGGTGAGCCAACCAGTGTCGGTAATGGTATGACTGTTGGTTTTAAAGTGGCAAGTCCAGAGCTGGTCGATCAATGGCATGCCGCAGGTGTAGCTAATGGTGGCATGGCAATAGAAAACCCTCCAGGTATTAGAGGGGAAGGGAATAACCAAAAATACGTGGCTTATTTAAGAGACCCTTTTGGTAATAAATTATGTGCGGTTTATTTTGTCAAATAAGTGTGGTGAGTAACACCATGCGTAAATGAGCTGGAAAATAAAAATTCATATATTTATCAATAATATAGGGTTAAATAAGCTATTGCCGTATTAAGTATTTTATGCTGTGAAACAAGTGGTAATATCTATTCAATGGTATCGCATGCGATAGTCACTGATTCTTCACTTATTTCGGTTTACATCATTATCTAATCTAACACTTTGTGTAGGCATTTAGTATGGAAAGTTCTAAACAGCAGTTTTGGCTGGGGTTGGCATTAAGCTGTACGACGGCTTTATTTTGGGGAATGATTCCCATTGCTTTGAAATTATCGAGTGGTTTCGCTGATCCAGTTACGCTGACTTGGTCTCGTTTCACTTTTGCCGCTATTGTTGTGTTTGTATGGCAATGGCAACATGGTCGGCTGTATGAATTCCGCCAGTTAAATCGAAAAGAGTGGCTGCGCCTGTTTGCTGCTGGATGCTTTTTGATCATCAATTACACGACATTTGCTTGGGGAGTGACTTTTTTACGCCCTGAAGTCGCCCAACTGGGAATGCAAATATCACCGGTATTCATGGCCTTAGGTGGACTGCTATTTTTGAAAGAGCAGGTCTCATGGCAACAATGGGCTTGTTTTGGTCTATTAATTTTGGGGCTTTTGGTATTTTTTCATCCAGTATTGACTGGTGATTATCATGGTGATGTTCATACCTTAGTCACCGGTTTAATCATCATATTTATCTCTGCGTTTTCGTGGTGTATTTATGCATTGACGCAAAAAACACTGTTTAAAAAACTAAGTTCATCCAATATCTTATTAATGATTTATATTCTTGCAACCGTTGTTATGGCACCGTTCAGCTCACCGATGTTGTTAACAACAATGAGTTCGAACGACACTTGGGTGATGCTATTTTGTTGTATCAATACCGTGGTGGCATATGGCGCCTTTACCCAAGCAATGCGCTATTGGGAAACGGTACAAGTCAGCGCAGTTATTGCTGTTGTTCCCGTCGTAGTATTTGTTTTAACTGAACTTTGTGTTGTGTTTGGTTTGTGGAGTTCGATTATTAGCGAATCTCATGTTGATTGGTTAAGTATGGCTGGAATGTTTATGGTTGTTGGTTCGGCAATCTCTGTGCAGGTCGTGAGTGCTCGAGCAAACCGAAAGCGGCGACAAAAATTGGAGCAACAACACTCTGCCCAACTTCATGCTGCTTAAGGTGTTGCATGTAGCGCGACTGAAATAGGTATTAACCCAGCTGCGTTATTAATCCACACTACGTTGGTGAACTTAAAAATGTTTCCTTTAACGGTCACGTTAAAGGAAGTCGGGCTGCTCCGTTGTATTTGAACATTAGGGGTTGAGGTAATGAGAAACGGAGATGTGAGCTCTTGGTCTTTATCTACCACATAAAAATCATAACGAAAGCCTGATGTTGCGTTAGCGCTATTTTCGCGATATCCCACCAAATAGATTTGGTTTGAGAGGGGGATATCTAATACTTTCTTGTCCAGATTGACTGAGGGCTCAAAGATAAAAATGAGCCCTTGATACAGAGTCATACCAATAAGAATTAAGATAACAGCTTTAGCAGCGTTCATGTCCCTTCTTCAATCAATAGTACAAAATGGAAGATTGATGTATCTTGTTAATTTGACCAATTTTATTAGAAAAATCAACAAGAAATGCCCCCCTAAGATTATAAATCCAGTTTAGGGGGAGGAGCGAATAGAGTGACGAAAAGGTCAAATTATGCGCTTTTCTTTACCATGATATCGAGTATCTGAACATCGGTTTGAGTCATTGATCCATTGGCTAGTGCAGAAAGGTTGCGAATGGAGTGATCGACATCGTTAGCCACTATACCTTCATTTCCGGTTACGCGAATACCGTCAAGCGCCATCAGCGCTGCTTTTACTGCTGCACTGGCAGAGGACGAAACCTTCATAGAACAACTGGTTTTGGCACCATCACAGATAATGCCTGCAATGTCGCCAATCATGCTGTTAATTGTATGGCTGATTTGCTCTAAAGTACCGCCCAATAAATAGGTAATACCAGCCGCAGCCCCCATTGCAGCTGTGGTCGCGCCACACAATGCAGACAGTTTATTTTGATGGCTCTTTATGTAAATAGCCATCAGGTGGGCGAGAATTAACGCACGTATACTTTGTTCGCGACTTGCTTTTACAAATTCGGCTGTGACGACGACAGGCATGGTGGCGGCAATACCTTGGTTCCCCGATCCTGAATTACTCATTGCAGGTTTCATTGCACCATCCATTCGAGCATCAGAAGCGGCAGAGGTTCGTGCCAAAATATCAGTGAGTAATCCTCCTGATAATAGCCCGCGAGATACGTTTCTCTGAAAGGTCGCACCAATTTGTAATCCATAAGGCTTTGCTAGCCCCTCTTGTGATAAAGCATCATTTAACTGCTGAGCTTGTTCGATAAATTCAATATCATCGAGTGGCGCGTTGAGTGCAAAATCATAGATATCTTTTGTTGTGAGCGAATGCAAGATAGAAGTTGATAAGGTAGCCTGGCCCAACTCAGTTGGGGAGTGGAGTTGAACCGGGCTAAATTGGTAGGTAGTTAAACCATTTTCGACAATCGACATCACTTGAGTATGGCTGTCAGCAATCGTGACTGTCACACAATCTTGGCCGTCACTCACTTGAACTTTGGCGTAAATAATATTGGTCACTTTTGCAACATTGATTGTTACTGCTTTAGCATCGAGTAGTTGTTTAGCTTGAGTGACATCTTGAGGGGTGACATCGGCCAGTACTTCTAATCCTGCTTTGGGATTACCAGCGAGGGCGCCGATTGCTGCTGCAATAGGTAAACCAACCATTCCTGTGCCTGGAATACCGACGCCCATACCATTTTTCATTAGGTTAGGTGAAACTGACACACTGATATGTGTTGGTTGATGTGTTAGCTTTTCACTGGCAATCGCGGCAGCCAAAGCAACCGATACGGGCTCAGTGCAACCCAGCGCGGGCACGACTTCCTGTTTAATCAGTGCAATTAATGTTGAGTAATTATCGGGTTGCATAGTATTTCCTTATTAATCTCTTTGTCTGCATTACTAACTATGCTGGTTACTATATAGAGGTTTGCTGAGAAAAATTTCACCTTATTTTTACTAAAATCCATATGAGTAGAAAATATTTCTCCTAAACTATATTTAAAGGCAAAAATAACCTAACTGTGTCGTTGTTTCGACTCATCTTTCGTATTTACCGTGTGCGCGCAATAAATCGAGTGCAATAAGTTGCCTTTGGGGCAGATTATTGCTCGATGGGCAAATTCTTGCTTAGGTATTTGCTACGAAGTCTCGCCATAATAAAGGATTCTAAACGGTGTGAATCTTGCATCGATGATTGGCGTTTCAACAATAAATATGAATAGAACGCGATTTACCACAGACAATAACAAAGGAGTCAGTATGCCTAGTGCAGCACGAGTTGGAGATATTGATACTGGTCACGGCTGTTTTCCACCAACGGCAGTTACCGCAGGCAGCGGTGATGTGTTCATTAACGGTATCGCTTCGGTGAGAGTTGGTGATCCTCTACAGATGCATGCTTGTCCCTGTCCAACGATGCCGCATGGTGCTCATGGGCGCAGTATGGCTGCCGGGTCGTCTACCGTTAAGATTAACGGCTTAGCAGCGGTTCGTGTCGGGGATGCCGTTGACTGTGGTGGAACTATCGCCGTGGGTTCTGGAAACGTTAATATCGGTTAACCCTATTCAGTTTATCGACTCATTTTCTAGCCAGTGCCACTTCATGAGGTACTGGCTTTTCTTTGAGGTAAACCAATCTTAAACGATGGTTTTTACAGATTCACGTTTGACCATAGTCGGTGAATAGCGAGTAGATATGTCGGGATCGATGGCTTCACTGCGGGAGAGTTGCAACGCTAATAAAGCGGCTTTTTCAGCCATCATAGCGATAGGATAACGGACCGTCGTTAAACGTGGTTTTACATAGCGAGCGATCAAACCATCGTCGAAACCCACAATAGAGATTTCATCGGGGGCGGGAATGCCATTTTCATCCAGAGTGGATAATGCTCCGGCTGCCATATAATCGTTATAGCCAACTACGCCGGTAATCGGAATCGATTTAGTCAGCAAGTTCGTCATTGCCTGTTCACCGCCTTCTAGGCTCGGCGCGCCATAATCAACATAATCTTCAGATAAACTAATATTGTTATCGGCGAGAGCACATTTATAGCCATCAATCCGTTGTTTCACATCTTCAATTGGATGATTAGATGCAATACAGGCAATGTTTTTGTGCCCGTTACGAATCAAAAATTCTGTCGCTAAGTAGGCACCTTTAAAATTGTCGAGAGAAATACACCGCTGCGCGATTTCTGGAATGTGGCGATTGATCAGTACCATGCCTTTAGCTTCGTTAGCAAATTCAATCAGTTCTTGGTCTGACAGCGCTTTGGAGTGGATGACCAGAGCATCGCAGCGATTGTTAATCAACAGCTCTATCGCTTGTCTTTCGCCTTCCTCTGAGTGGTAGCCATTGCCAATAAGTACGTGTTTGCCGTTATCATGGGCGACGGTATCCACTGCTTTGACTAAGGTACCGAAAAAAGGGTCTGATACATCAGACACAAGAACACCGATTGTTTGTGTGCTCTGACTGACGAGGGCTCTTGCTGCAGCGTTGGGACGATAGCCCAGTTCATTCATCGCCTTGGTCACTGCGTCGATAGAGGAAGTACTGGCCTTGGGAGATTTGTTGATTACACGTGATACAGTCGCAACTGACACGCCTGCCGCCTTTGCGACATCTTTAATAGTTGCCATGGCACCTAACTTACACTGTCCTTTAATGAATTAGAATTAAACACTTTTCAACGAATTAAGGCAAATTTGATGCGTCAAATCTGGTCATGTATCAAACTGAAATTACACCATTTTTGTTTTTGAATTTACTTCTACGATCGCTGTTTTAATTTCATACCTTCCACAGCGATAAGAATGTTTTCCAAGTCTCCGGCATGATCATTAATGTTTGTCATAATCTTTAATGGATTAGCAATCTCTTATCAATGGGTTGTGCAATCTATGTTATCAAAATGTGGTGCATATAGCCTGTTCAAAGGTTGAGTGGTTATGGAAGATTGTTTTCTTATATCACATTGCTATAAGTATTTTATTGCTCAATATTTTACCTATGTCGAACGTCACTAGAGTCGGAGACAGCATGGATAAGCAAAGTAAAATACGTGCCACTTTTGATTACACAAGTTTCTTAGGGGCTTCATGTACGAAGAAACTGACCTTCGCAGAAGTTCTTGGATCTTTTTCTCCTATGGCCGGAGAAGCTCTAAAAGGAGCGATAGGTAAAGAGAAAAGTGCAGAAGAGCGCCTATGGGATATTGCAATGGATCGTTTATCTAGCCGTCGTAGTGATGAATCTAACCTAATCAATTTGATTCGGTTTGCTCATAAAGAAGGAATCGATGAGATACGTCTAATCATGCCTTATGCACTAGAAGAAGGGCAGATCAAAGTCATTGAGCAAAAAGCCCAAGCCCTTTTCCATGGGAATGGGTCTGAAGAGTTTATTATTGAATTACTCCCTCATTGCGCAGAAGCGCACTGAGCAGGGTGAGGAAACACCGTTCAGGGGTTAAGTTTTAAACCCGCTAGTTGCCTAAGGGCAAATACATTTTCTATGAATCCAGAAATATACCGGTAAATTGATATAAAACTGAAAACGGAGCATTTAAGCTCCGTTTATTGTTACTGTATGCAAGAAAGGTTACTTGGCAATTAAACCGTATTCTTTATCCAGCACATCAATAATTTCTTGTTTAGGATTGTCGCTCAGTTTTACAGGGTGACCGATGATCTTCTCTGCTATACCAAGGTAAGTTCTACTGATATCCATTAGTGATTCTAACGGTAATGCGTTGTCGCGAGCTAATGCTTCACGTTCTGGCATACGTTCTTTGTTAAGTAGAATATCTGGATCTGGGAAGTAGTTTAATAGGAACTGACGGAAACCTTCTTTTGAGTTTTCCACAATATTTCCAGATTTATACTCGGCTTCATCCCAAATACGCGATGAATCGGGTGTCCCAACTTCATCCATATAAATCAGTTTTTCTTGACCCTTAGCGTCTGTGACATAGCCAAACTCAAACTTAGTATCAACGAAAATTTGGCCGATGGCGGCGAGGGCGTCACTAATAACACCGAAACCTTGCTTGAGTAGTTTTTCGTAGAGGTCAATGTCGTTAGCATTACTGAAGTTAAAGTCTGCGAAGTTATCTTCCAAATTTTGTCGAGTAATATTAACGTCATCCGCTTCTGGAACGCCTGGAATGCCACGCAGAATCCCTTTTGTTGATGGGGTAATTAGGGTTTCTGGTAGACGAGAGTCTTTCTGTAATCCTTCCGGTAATTGGATACCACAGAACTCGCGTTCGCCTTTAGCATAAGCGCGCCACATTGAGCCTGTGATATATTGGCGGCAAATTGCTTCCACTTTGACTGGTTTTGCTTTTTGCACAATCCAAACAAACGGATGTGGAATATCAAGGATATGGCTATCAGCCAAACCATTTTCTTTAAATAAATTGAACCAGTGATTTGAGATTGCGTTAAGTGCAGCACCTTTACCTGGTACACCGTTTAAACCACCTTCAGCATGCCATACACAATCAAATGCGGAAATACGGTCACTGATCACCATGATTGCTAACGGAGCATCGGCAGCAACATCATAACCTTTTTCTTCAATTAGGCGGCGGCTGTCTTCTTCTGTAAGCCAGTAAACTGACCTAACTTTGCCAGAGTGAACAGGTTGATTAGTACGAATTGGGAGGTCGTCGTTGACGGCAAGGACTTGATCTGCAAGGCTCATTTAGACATTCCTATCTTATTTCAAACGTCGTTGAGAAGAGAGATATCAAACGGTGAGATATCGATTACTCGGAGCATAATACCAGAACTTTTCTATGTCGCCAGAGAAAAAGCAAACGTTTGCTTTAAATGTGGTTATTTTGCGCCAATAAGCAGAAATTTAGCAAAAGAAGTGCGACCAACTGGCAGAAAATTGGTCGCACCGTCAATGCAAGAAAGAGAATTTAGTGGACTGCATTGATAGTTGAACACTCAAAAAAGACCGCGCAGTGATGTTGCTGCCCTAATTTAATCAATAATTTTTGATTCGTTGGACTAATGTTATTTGAAGCGACAACTGCACTTGCATTACCGCTTTGAATCGCCTGAATTGCAATGTCGAGTTCACTACGGTATTGAGATGGTTTCATATGAATAATTCGGTCACATTGAATGTGATAAGCGGCCAACTCTTGATATTTAGGTCGCTGGCATTCTGCTGTGTAAAGAATCCATTGCTGTTGATTAGATAGATTTGCTAGACGTAACATCATGTCCGTAGATTCATTTGCCTGCATAAAACTTGAATGAGGAAAACGGTGTTGAGCAAATGAGTTAAATCGGTTGTTTGAGTAAAGCATTATACTGTCCTTTCATACATGCTGTATGTGTATACAGTATATCTGTACAGTGGTTTAATCAAGTACTGATTGTGGTTTTTTTGGTCATTTTTTGCTTATTAATGTATTGTTTATCGCTAAATTTTTGAAAATTATAAGGTTTTTTTAATCGAAGGAGCTTCGGTTTTTGTGACAGAGTTTACTCAGTGCATGTTGATGAAGCTCTGAATCCTGTACCTGCGGTTATTGGGATATATAAGTTGCACTGGCTAGAGAGAGCACGCTAATTGATATAAAAACAGCGCCCTAGTGGCGCTGAATATATTTATGAGGCGGATGGAGGTGTCACTTGCGCTAGTTTTTGCCGATAGGCCATTTCTTCTAAATTGTATTGTCGAATATCCATGCGTGCGTGTTCATCACATGAATGACAAGCATAATAGGCTTTTCCATCGAAGTATTCGTGTTTTGTTAATAAACCTGAACGTTTACACCAATCACAAACCCCATGTTTCGATGTCATTTTTTCTTCCGCCTTTGAGTGAGATATTGAGCTACTAGACACACAGCCTAAAGTGGCACAATTGTATGACAATGCGGTAAAAAATCGCTTCCTCTTAAGAGTTATTTTTTCTGAGAGGCAACCACTATCTTCATTGCATTATTTAAACGCTTCATTTCCTCTTCGCTACCTTTCATATCTGGATGATATATTTTCGATAATTGTTTGTAGCGTATCTTGAGCGCTTTTTCATTAGGGATTTCATTTGGAGAAAAGCCAAGTACCGCGCAGGCCAGGGCAAGTTTCTGGTTGGCTGGCGCTGGTGGAGGGGGCGGGGCTGATTTAGGCGTTTGCGCCAATTGGGTTTGCAGCTTTTGATTTTCGCCTTGAAGCCGTTTCACTTCACGAAAAATCGTTTCCAATTGTTTTTTCTGCCTTTTAAGCAACAGTTGTTGATCATTTACCTTTTTATTCTGTGATTGCTTTTCAGTGTGCTCAGCTTGTAACTGTAATGCACGCTGTTGTTTTTTACGTCGTAGCCAAACAATGACACCAACCATGATGCAGATAAAGACACCAAGCAAAATATAATCTTTGGCCGCATGACCATTGTCTTGATTTGCAGAATGTGCCGTAGGTTCATTATCGACCGTTTGGCTTGGCTCGTTTGATGGCTCCGCATCAGAAACCGCTTGCTCTAATTGGTTGATGGAAGCCACTTGCCTCGCGCGCTGCGCGTTAAATTTATCTTCTAGTAGTTGATCATATTGGGCCTGCGCTTTGGGGTCGTTCGCACTGGCGATATGTAACCATAACTGAGCAAGGTTTTGTGCATTGACTGAGCGGTTTTTCAGAGCTTGATAATATTGACCAAGAGCGGTCTGGGCTTGAGGTGATCCTGTAAGCGCAAGTTTTGTAAGCCAGTACAATCCTTGTTGAGGATCTTTATTTGTACCGAGGCCATTTAGGTATGCATCGGCTACTTGACCCATTGCTTTACTATTTCCCGCTTGTGCCGCTTTTTCAAACCAGTATAAGGCTTCAGCAAGATCGCGAGTTGTGGTTTTACCTTGTTGATATTCTAGCGCTAATGCATATTGCGCTTGGACGTTATTGGCCTGTGCTTGGGTGATGAGGGTATTAATGTTGTCAGCATGAGTAACAAAACTTGCTAATACACTTAGCAGAATAAAAAATCGCAACACAGTGTAACCGTTCCCTGCCAGAGTTGAGAGTGTAGTATGTGCTGGTTAACCCGCCCGTTGAGAAATTCGAGAGTGTCTTTATGCAATAAGTTTTGCATTATTTGGTCAGCACGAAGTGAAAGAATAGTGGCAAATGGTGTGGATTACCACACCACTTTTCGCTATTTGGGTATAAGAGTAGGAGTGAAAGTAAAGTTTTATGCTCTTATTTCAATAGTTTTGGTGCTTGAGCTCCGTCAATCGGGCGGCTAACGGAAACTCGGCGTCCTTTTTTTAACCCTACTTCATAATCGTCGGTCAGGTTTTTAATCGCTTCTTGCATTTGCTTCTTGAACGTTTCACGATCGAGGTTCTCAAACTCTTTATCAATATAGTTATTAATTTTATTTGCCGATTCCTCATCAGGGGTGATTTCTGGCAGCTTCTCAAGTGCACCTTCAATCCAACCGGAAACAAAAGAGTTCACTCGGCGAGTCACTTCGTTGCTCGACGTGCCTGAACCTGCGAAACTGTTGCGGAATTGGCCCGTTTGTTCGTTAAGTTCGCGATAGATGATATCGAATGCGAATGCAGCAAAAATAGCTCTGTCGGCCTCACCAATAAACTCAACACGTTTTAAACCTTTGTGATTGAGTAAAACCGCTTCAACACCAAATTTAGTGTTTATTCCGCGAATAATACGCAGAATGCTTGAGCCAATATTTGCTGGAAGCAAATGAGTGGATTGGGTTTTCCCCATCTTGATAAATTCGATATCGTCCTTATCAAGACCGTACTTAATCATCAAGCGGTGTGCCATTTTAATAGCATTCGCCGCTTCATTGACGTTGGCTGAGTTTCCTAACTCAAGACACTTCGCAATTTTCTTGAGAGCTTTTTGTTTATCCATGGGCATGCAGAAAAACGTTTTATGGCATTTGGAAAAGTCGGCTATTCTAGCGTTTTTTGACAAAAATAGAAAGAGAGAAGGCCGTCCTTAATGGTGTGACGGCCGGATTTATTGCATAAGAATAGAATATTAGATACCAAGCTCATCAAGAAGGTCTGAATTAGAATCTTGATCGTTGTCTTGATTTACATCTGATTTGTCAGCTGACATTTTTTGGCGTGCTTCTTCTAAAATGGCATCTGGACTTTCATCTTCTTGAACTTCAAATTCTTCTAATTGAATAAACTCGGTTTTGTCCATCGCGAGTTCGAGGTAGAATATGTTGTTATTCTGAGTTGAGAAGGTGACTCGACGCGCTTGAGGACGGTCAAGGTTGGTATCGACCGACAGGTTCACTTGCTTGTTCAAGGCCAGCATTTTCGGTTGGTTTTGAGTAATGTTGGTTTGGAGTTCTTTACGGACTTTATTGGTAAAATCACCAACTAGCTGGTTCATGAGCTCCCCAAGCACATCACCAACTTCGTCAGACGTATGAAGAACGGCCAATTCTTCTTCAGGAATACCCATGTTGATCATGTAACTTGAGTACAGTTCCATCGCCGCTTTAGCGGTGAAGTTAATCACTACTAGGCCGGAAAAACCACCATCAAACAGAACAAAGCAGCCAAAGTCTGGTTTAAGGGAGGTTTTACTGATTTTCTGTACCATTGCTGAATAGGTGACATTTTCATTGGTCGCTGAACTCAGTACAGTTGAAACGGATTGGCAAAGTTTCAATAAAATATCTTCGGTAGTAATGGTCTTGTTTTTTCTCATTATTTTAATCCGTCAATAGAGATTGTGATTAGAAGCGAAAAATAGACAACATGTTTGCACATAAATTTTCGATTCAATGCATTCTGTCATTCAGATACTGTTTTGAACACCTTTTTAAATGTTGTAAAGTGACCAAACTCAAAGATTAATTCTAAAAATTAACCCAAATCCCATGGCTGATTGGATCAGCGCAGTAGGGGCAGGAAGCACATGTTACCAAGACTTCACCACCAATCTGATATAGACCCAGTCGTACTTAGTTATTTGCACGAACTGGAAGCTGCCGGCTTTACTGGCGATATTGAAACTCAATATTCCAGTCGTTTTGCTGTTGCAACAGACAATAGCGTTTATCAACAACTACCACAGGCCGTCGTTCATCCTCGAACTACCGAAGATGTTTCTCTCATAGGAAAGATTAGTTCAAAACCGCAATTTGAGAGAGTGACTTTTTCACCACGTGGCGGTGGTACGGGCACCAATGGCCAGTCGCTGACCAAGGGTATCGTAGTTGATTTATCGCGCCATATGAACAAAGTTCTTGAAATAAATGAAAAAGAAGGCTGGGTTCGTGTGCAATCAGGGGTCATTAAAGACCAATTAAATGACGCTGTGCGTCCTTACGGATATTTTTTCTCTCCTGATCTTTCTACCAGTAACCGCGCAACGCTTGGCGGTATGGTCAATACCGATGCGTCAGGGCAAGGCTCGTTAAAATATGGCAAAACATCAAACCATGTATTGTCTTTGCAAGCCGTATTTGCTGATGGTTCATTGCTAGAAAGCGATTTGTCTGCGGGGCAGCCTGAGGTTGGCTCATATGCTGAAAAAGCACTGCAAGTAACAGAACAAGTTTGCCGTGATAAGCGCCAACAAATTCTCGATAAATTTCCACCGTTAAACCGTTTCTTGACCGGTTACGATTTAAAAAATGCGATTACTGATGACGATGAATTCGACATTACGCGAGTACTTTGTGGTGCGGAAGGGTCATTAGCGTTCATTACTGAAGCCAAATTAAATTTAACCCCGATCCCTAAAGCTCGCACATTGGTCAACATCAAATACGACAGTTTCGATTCTGCCTTAAGAAACGCGCCGTTAATGGTTGAAGCTCAAGCACTTTCGGTTGAAACAGTCGATTCAAAAGTACTCAATTTAGCGAAACAAGATATCGTTTGGCATAGTGTGCGAGATTTAATTACTGATGTCCCTGGGAAAGAGATGCAGGGGATTAACATCGTTGAATTTGCTGACCAAGACCAAGCAACGGTTGATGGCTTAGTTGCTTCACTCGTGGAACGCCTTGATGAGACCCTGAGTAAGGGTGAAGCGGGCATTATCGGTTTTCAAGTGTGTACTGACTTAGCGAGCATTAACCGTATTTACGGCATGCGCAAAAAAGCGGTGGGTTTATTAGGTGCAGCGAAGGGCCGAGCTAAACCTATTCCATTTACTGAAGATACTTGTGTTCCTCCAGAGAACCTTGCTGACTATATTGCCGAATTCCGCGCTCTATTAGATTCTAAAGGGTTGGCTTACGGTATGTTCGGTCACGTTGATGCGGGTGTTCTGCACGTGCGTCCTGCATTGGATATGTGCGATCCCGATCAAGAACGTATGATGCTTGAAGTGTCAGATGAAGTCGTTAAGTTAGTCGCCAAATATGGTGGTTTAATGTGGGGTGAGCACGGTAAAGGTTACCGCTCAGAATATAGCCCAGCTTTCTTTGGTGAAGAACTGTTTGCTGAGCTGCGCCGAGTTAAAGCCGCATTTGACCCACATAATAAAATGAATCCGGGTAAAATTTGTACGCCACTTGAGTCTAATGATGAATTGGTAAAAGTTGCCAGTGTGACGCGTGGTTATTACGACCGCCAAATTGATGTACAAGTTCGCGATAGTTTTAAACAAGCGATGGAATGTAACGGTAATGGGCTGTGCTTTAACTACGACACCGCATCGCCAATGTGTCCATCGATGAAGATTTTAGCTGACCGTCGTCACTCACCAAAGGGTCGCGCAGGGCTTGTGAGAGAATGGTTGCGTCAGTTAACCGAGCAAGGCGTTGATATTATGAGCCTTGAGCAGGAAACCTATCAAAGTAAAGCGTCGCTTAAAGGGTTAATTGATCGAGTTCGCAATCGTATCAATCAGCGCCATGAGTATGACTTCTCTCATGAAGTTTATGAAGCTATGAACGGTTGTTTGGCATGTAAAGCCTGCGCAAGCCAATGCCCAATCAAAGTGGATGTACCTAGTTTCCGTTCGCGTTTCTTAAATATCTATCACAGTCGCTACCAGCGTCCAATGAAAGACTATTTGGTCGCGAACATCGAAACCATGTTGCCATTAATGGCCAAGGTGCCAAAAGTGGTGAACACGATGTTGGCACAAGGCTGGGTTAAAAACATGACGGCTTCAACGGTAGGATATGTAGACGCGCCGTTGCTATCAGTACCAACACTGGCTAAACGAATCCGTCGTCATCCGATTGAACCATTTGATATGCAGCGTTTATTCTCGTTACCAGAGGAAGAGCGTGCGCAATACACCATTATTGTTCAAGACCCTTTCACTAGCTATTACGAAGCGGACGTGGTTGAAGATTTTATTTCGTTACTGATTAAGCTCGGTAAAAAACCGGTACTTTTACCATTTAAACCTAATGGTAAAGCGCAACATATTAAAGGGTTCTTAAAACAGTTTAAATCGACGGCTGAAACCGCAGCTGATTTCTTAAATCAGGTTGCGAAGTTAGGTATTCCAATGGTTGGCGTTGACCCTGCGTTGGTGCTTTGTTACCGAGATGAATATGTTGAATTGCTTGGTGATAATCTGGGAGATTTTAACGTATTATTGGTACATGAATGGTTACTACCGCGCTTGTCTGAATTTGAACAGAAAACGGCAACAGACGATTCGCCGTGGTACTTATTTGGTCACTGTACCGAGAAGACGAAATTGCCTAATACCGAAAAAGAGTGGGGGGCTATATTTACCCACTTTGGCGCAACATTGCAGTCAGTCCCTGTTGGGTGTTGCGGTATGGCGGGCACATTTGGTCATGAAGTCGATAAGCTGCAGATGTCGAAAGATATCTATGCATTAAGTTGGAAGCCAAATCTTGATAAGTTACCAATGGATCGCTGTTTAATCTCAGGGTACAGCTGCCGAAGCCAAGTGAAACGCTTTGAGCACGTTAAGCCTAAGCACCCATTACAGGCTCTATTAACGTTATTGTAGTGTCAGTAGTCGAACATTAGGTTCGTTTATCGATTCTAGCGCTGAGCCCTCTTTTATGAGGGCTTTTTTACGCACAATAGTTGTTTGGCTATACCCAAATGAACTCAAGATGCAGGATTCAGAGCTTCATCAATGAGCCTAGGTCAAGCTCAATCACGGCAGGAATGGTCATTCCCTTTTCACGTTATATACTTATCCTTATGTGGCTATCAGTGAAATAAGGGAAGTGGGGATGCAACCTCGCCATTTAGAACTCAAAATTCCACCTGTGGTGTTGTTTATGATTGCTTTAGTGGCAATGTATGCTTGTATCACGCTATTGCCACAGATGGTGATTCGTTGGCCATTTCCCCGAATAGGGTTTGCTCTATGTTTTATACTATCGGGATTTTTCGGTTTAGCCGGCGTTGCGGGGTTTCGTCGAGCAAAAACCACGGTGAATCCCGCGAAACCAGATCAGTCATCCTGCATTGTGGCGAGCGGTGTATTTCGTCTTTCTCGAAACCCTATGTATTTAGGGTTAACGTTTTTGCTGATAGGGACTGGATACTACCTACAAAATATTATGGCTTTCGTAGTGGTGTGGGCATTCATCGTTTATCTCAATCATTTCCAGATAAAACCAGAAGAGCGCATTTTAGAGGGTAGGTTTGGAGATGAGTATCGCCGCTATAAGCAAGAGGTTAGGCGTTGGCTGTAATGCCTTTCTATTATCAAATCATTCTTGCTGGTAAAAACTTCCCGTAATGGCGTTAGAGTAGGGCTGAGTTACGCAAGCAAAAACAAAAAAGCTCGGAATACCGAGCTTTTTATAACAAGGTTATCGCTTAATACACTAAGCCGCACAATGCTCAGCTAAGAAGGCATCTTTACGCTCATTGAAGCGGGTAACTAAATCATCGATATCTTCTTGGCTGTATGGTTTTAAACCACTTGCTACCATGCGTTTTACGCCGGTACCAACCACAATGCCGTCTTCTTTAAAGGCAAAGTTCAACGTTACTACGCCACGTTTACCTTGGACATCGAATGTCGCACCTTTGAATTCAACTTCTGGATGAGTAAGGTCGAGACGCTCAAATTCAACTTCCATGCTTTCATAAATCACTAAAGGACGTTGGCAGTTGATCATCATCTGCTTTTCTTCCATTAGCGGCACCATAATGTGCGGGAAGTTCATGCCTGAGAACTGCACGTAATTTGTGACTACATGCTCAATGAAATCTGCGTTGTGGCTCGTTTCACCGGAGCGATTAAGATGAAGGTATTCTTTACCAGCATCATCAACGACAGCACTTTCGCCTTCTGCACGGTTATCGATGTGTAGCAATACTCCATCGCTGACCATACCAGCAAAATCAAAACGCATTTTTTGGCTGATCCCTTCCTGCGAAAGCAATACGGCAAAAAGAAGATCGCCAGGCACGCAGAAGCGTTTGCTATCTTCGTCATGGATAGGGTTGTAATCGCCTGCCACTTTTTTAGCAAAGTGACTCGCTTGCTGGCGAGTGAATTGAATTTGTGAATCTTTGGATGAAAAATATGGAGTTAAAAACATAATTTACGCTACGTCACCAAAACTGTGACGCATTATAAACGACTCTTGGATAAAATTGGTCTATCCAGTGAAAAAAAACACCATATTCTTCAGGTGATTTCCCATGTTTGTTACCAAATGTGTCATTTATTGTAATGAAATTACATTAATTGATAGATGATTTTTTATGGTTGCTGAGAATTGATAGTTTTTGGTGATTGCCGTTGGTCGGCTGAGTCAATGAAAAAGCCAACCGGGTGGTTGGCTTTTATCAATCAATCACGCTTCCAGAGCATATGACAAGACTTTTGATCTGGGTCGCGGCTTAAGAGCATTCGGGCAAAAATATCATCAAGGACATCATTGCTCTCGTTCACTAAGCCGATACATACCTCAGCATAAATTTCTTTGTCGACTTCAAATCCAACTTGTTCCTCCCAGTCATCACCGACTTCAACCACTTCCGCTGCACCGCGGTCGTCGAATTGAGCCGTAAACAGCAATACATCTGCTGGTTCTAAGTTATCTGGCGCCATTTCAAGAAAAATGTCGTAAGCGGTTTCGATAATATCGTCGTAAGAAATTAAATCAGTCATTTGTCTATTATGCTCGGCTCATGAATTTACGTTCAGCAGTGTTGATAGAAACACGTTCGCCTGTTGCGATGTATTCTGGTACTTGTACGACTAGGCCTGTTGCGAAATGTGCAGGTTTAGTACGAGCAGACGCAGATGCGCCTTTAATTGATGGGTCTGTTTCTTCAATCACAAGTTCAACAGAAGCAGGTAATTCAAGTGCCACTGATTTACCGTCAACCAGTACCACTGATAAGCCTTGAATTTCTTCAGTAATGAAAAGAAGTTCATCAGCAATGTCAGCCGATTTGAAGTTGAATTGAGTGTAGTCTTCATTGTCCATGAAGATATGCTCGTCACCATCAACGTAAGAGAAAGAAACCTGGCGTTTGTTCATATCCACTGTATCTAAGAAATCGTCGGATTTGTAGCGTTCATCGACGCGTGCACCTGTTTCTAGATCAGTACAACGAAGTTTGTAAATTTTTGAACCGCCACGGCCACCAGGAGTGGTGACTTCGATATCTTTGATAAGTAGTGTTTTGCCATTAGAGATGATTGCAAAACCTTTTTTTAGTTCACTTGCCTTAGGCATGGAAATCTTCCTTCATTCTTAAAGTCGTTGCATTATAACTAAGGTTGAGGCGGAAAAAAATCCACTGAACGATGATTTATCTCTTTATGCTGTTGCAAACTTAGTCAATTAGAGGTGGCCCACAAGAGAAATATTGATTCAGTTGCAGCAATCAACGACTATATAACGGTATTAAGTGTCCATAGGAGCAACTTCGTTTATGCCATTGAGTGTTTTAACTGCTGATCAACCGTTTCAAACTCAATATGCAGCGCCTATCGGGGAAATGATTAAGTTCTTTCGGGCGAGTATTGGTGACAATCTCCATAGCCTGTATTTGTATGGCAGTGTTGCTCGTTGTCATGCTAAGCCAGGTTACTCGAATCTGGATGTGATTATCGTAACCAAACAGCCGTTCGAGGATAACCGAGTCACATTGGTTAATACTCTTCGTTATCGCTACCAGCGCCGTTACCCATTTATTACCAATATCAATATAAAAACAGGTTTAGCAAAAGATATCGCTTCGTTAGACAGCCTATTTTCTTGGGGTTTTTTGCTCCGACACTGCGCTGTCTGTGTGTATGGTGATGATCTGGGGGAATGTTTTGGGGATTACGAACCTAGTTGGGAAATTGCCAAATATTGGAATATGGATGTGGGCTATAAGGTTGCTTACTACCGAGCCAAAATAGCCAAAGCTCAACGTGGCGATGAACAGATTCGCGCTCAAATGGAAGTGGGTAAAAAACTATTACGAGCCAGTTATTCTCTAGTGATGTACCGTGATAAACAGTGGTTTGATGATCCTGTTGAGTGTGGCAAACAGTTCCTGCGCTATTTTCCGGAAAAAGAAAAAGAAATTGAGCGATTAGGTATCTTATTAAAAGGAAAAATCATCCCCAAACGCTCGGTGGTTGGTTTGCTAGACAGCTTTGGCCCTTGGTTGGCTAAGCAGTATGAAAAGACCGAATTTAGAATCGGGTAACATTAAAATAACCCCAGCTGTGGCGCGTTAAGATCGTTAAATTGCATACCAATAAATGGTAATATTGCGTCGGCGACGGGTTTTAATTGTTTGTCGATGTAATGGTCGTAATCAATTGGGCTTTGGCGGTACTCTTTAGGCTCCGGCCCATTAACCGTAATGAGGTATTCAATCACGCCACGATTTTGATACTGCAATGGGCGTCCTAACTTTTCATTCATTGCATCGGCCATTCGCGCCGCTCTTACTTGTGGCGGTACATTTTTTTGATATTCATGCAGTTTTCGGCGTAGTCGTTTTTGGTACACCAATTCCTCATCTAATTCGCCACTCAATGTTTGTTCGACAATATTCCGTACATATTCATCAGGGCGCTCACCATGAAATACCATGCGATAGAGCTCTTTTTGAAAACGTTGGGATAGGGCAGTCCAATCAGTACGAACACTCTCTAGGCCTTTGAAAACCATCGATTCATGTTCACCCGTACCAATTAAACCTGCGTAACGTTTTTTGGATCCTGTTTCTGCGCCGCGGATGGTTGGCATCAAGAACTTCCGATAGTGAGTTTCATACTCAATTTCTAACATGGAATTAAGACGAAATGCTTGTTGTAAATGCTGTTTCCACCAGTCATTAATTAGGGTGACTAACGATTTCCCCACTTCGTCAGCTTGTTGTTGTGAGTACTCACCACCCAAAGAAACGAAGGTAGAATCGGTATCACCGTAAATGACTTGATACCCTTGGCCTTCAATCAACTTTTTAGTTTGCTTCATGATCTCATGACCACGCATGGTGATACTTGACGCTAAACGTGTATCAAAAAAACGGCAACCTGATGATCCTAGTACGCCATAAAACGAGTTCATGATGATTTTTATCGCCTGAGAAAACGCTTTTTCGTTATCTCGCTTAGCCTGATCACGTGCAGCCCATAACTGTTCGATCATTTGGGGCAAAAAGTGCTTGGTGCGATGAAACTGTCCACCACGAAACCCCGGAACCGCCTGATTATCTTCATTGCCGATTTCTTGTTTTAAGCCTTCAATGAGACCTAATGGATCGATCAGAAAAGAGCGGATAATTGAAGGATACAGGCTCTTAAAATCAAGTACTAATACGGAATTATACAGTCCTGGGATTGAATCCATTACGTAGCCACCTGGGCTCGCAAACCAGTTCTCTGAATGTAGATTAGGCGCAACGTAACCAGCGCGATGTAACTGAGGTAGATAAAGGTTAGTAAATGCCGCCACTGAACCACCAACACGGTCTAATTCCAAGCCGGTTAAACGCGAACGTTGAATAGCAAATTCCAATAGATGAGTCTGTTTAAAAATACGATTAACCAAAATACAATCTTGCAAATTATATTTCGCTAGAGACGGTTTATCATGCGCGTACATCTGGTTAATTTCATCCATGCGGTCATGGACATTATGAATGGCTTTGCCTTCGCCAAGTAATTCTTGAGAAACAGATTCAAGAGACCAAGAACGGAAGTGATAAGTGGCGGTTTTCAGAGTATCAATACCATCAAGTACCACACGACCTGGTATGGTGATGAATCCTTGCTGAGTCTGATTAGCACTACGAAAGTAGCTACTTTGTCCGCCGCGGCCCAGCATCAGTTTTAAGTTATGCCATTGGGCTCGTTTATGTAGCAGGCGAAAATCAAAATCAATGACGTTCCATCCAATGACGACATCGGGATCAAAGGCTTGAAACCAATTAATCAGGGAAAGCAACAGAGCTCGCTCGTCGTTGACCCATTCGATATTTGTCTCTGAGGGCTCAGGTGTACCAATCATGATCACGCGACTATCCATTGGGCTATCAAGACCAATCGAATACAAAATACCTTTTTCCGAGCACTCTAAATCGAGAGACACAATATTGAGATTAGGAACGTAATCGCCTTTACGAATTCTAGCCTGTTCTACTTTTCGATAATCTGGGTAAACGTGAGAGTGTCCGGTAAATTCAACGCTACCTTGAATAAAGCGTTCCATCAAAAATCGATCAGCTAACTTAATATCGGTTTCCAGTACCAATATCGATCGTTCAACAAATGCCTTTTGTAATCCAAACGACGCTTGAATGGTTGAAGTATAAACGGCGACTAAGGCTTGGTTTTCAAAAGTATGCAATGGTAATGAGCGACATTCTGCCAAGATATTCAATTGATTTACAATGCCTTGCGCTTGTTCTAAGTCGTCTTGCAGAATAAAAAATACTGGTTTTTCACCACGAATAATGAGCTGAGTCGGACCTTGTTCTGTCGCGAGCCAAAGGTCAATTTGAGTTTGCCCTCGTACATCACGAGCTTGGCGAGTCAGTAAGAATCCAGATTGCAGAGTCAAATTAATATCCGTGGTGTGGTAAATCAGCCCATTTTAGGCGATAAAGTTCATTTTTACCCTTAATCATAACAAATATGGTTTTTTGGTACTGGTTAAATTTCATGAACGGTTATTTCGCATTGCGCCTGCTATTGGTGGGACACTGCTTCATTAATATTAGGTATCACTATTATGTGATTTACTGATAAATGAGATTTTTAGTTAAAAGCGCTAATTCGTGATAATAAGTGCTTGCGAAACTTTGCGTTTAAGCACATATTCGTACGAAGCAAAATGAATTTATTTAAGTTACAATAGGCGAACATCCTGCCATTCACTTTCTTGCTGAGTGAATGCAGAGCCGATAGATAAGTGTGGAGATACAAGTTTGATAAGTGTTTTCCTTGTAGATGATCACGAACTGGTTCGCACAGGGATACGACGTATTATTGAAGACGTCCGTGGAATAAATGTAGCAGGGGAAGCTGATAGTGGCGAAGACGCTGTAAAATGGTGTCGTAATAATCATGCTGACGTGGTGCTAATGGATATGAATATGCCTGGCATCGGTGGTATGGAAGCAACCAAGAAAATCTTGCGCCTAAATCCAGACGTTAAAATCATCGTTTTAACCGTACATACTGAAAACCCGTTCCCAACGAAAGTCATGCAAGCTGGGGCTGCTGGGTATTTAACCAAAGGGGCTGCACCCGATGAGATGGTCAATGCCATTCGAGTCGTCAATAGCGGCCAGAGATACATCTCACCTGAAATTGCGCAGCAAATGGCACTAAGCCAATTTTCACCGGCTTCAGAAAATCCATTTGCAGATTTGTCCGAGCGTGAGCTTCAGATCATGATGATGATCACCAAAGGTCAGAAAGTAACGGACATTTCAGAACAGTTAAATTTGAGCCCTAAAACAGTCAACAGTTATCGCTACCGTCTTTTTTCTAAATTAGATATTAGCGGTGATGTAGAACTGACTCACCTAGCGATTCGTCATGGAATGCTGGACACAGAGAAGTTGTAGTGCCGAGTTTTGATTCCGTATCCTTTTTAAAAACAGTAACTAATCAGCCTGGCGTTTATCGTATGTATAACGTTGAGGCTGAAGTTATTTATGTTGGTAAAGCAAAAGACCTCAAAAAGAGGTTGTCGAGTTATTTTCGTAAGACGATCGATAGCGAGAAAACTCGCGCACTGGTTACTCACATCGACAAGATAGATGTGACGGTGACTCATACCGAAACCGAAGCCCTCATCCTTGAGCATAATTACATTAAAAAGTACTTACCTAAGTACAATGTATTATTGCGTGATGATAAATCTTATCCCTATATTTTTATTAGCGGTCATAAACATCCGCGCATCTCGATACATCGTGGTGCTAAAAAGCGCAAAGGTGAATATTTCGGCCCCTACCCAGATTCTGGGGCGGTTCGAGAAACGCTGCATTTACTCCAAAAGATATTTCCTGTTCGTCAGTGTGAAGATTCGGTTTACAGTAACCGAACTCGCCCATGCCTGATGTATCAGATTGGACGCTGTGCAGGACCTTGTGTCAGTTCAGTGATTTCCGATGAACAATACTCTGAACTTGTTAATTTGGTGCGCCTCTTCTTACAAGGTAAAGATCAGCAAGTGCTGGAAACCTTAGTCAGTAAGATGGAGCGGGCGAGTGCCGCATTAAAGTTTGAAGATGCCGCAAAGTTTCGCGATCAAATCCACGCAATTCGTCGAGTACAAGAACAGCAATACGTGTCTGACGACAGCATGGAAGATATGGATGTGCTCGGCTTTGCTCAAGAAAATGGTATTGCCTGCGTTTATATTTTAATGATACGCCAAGGCAAAGTGCTCGGTAGCCGCAGTCATTTCCCTAAAGTGCCACACAATACGACACAAGAAGAAGTGTTCGATAGCTTTTTGACTCAATACTATTTGAGTCACAATGAGGCTCGCACCATTCCAACTCGTATCATTGTTAATTCAGGTTTGTTTGAAGATGTGTCGGCATTACAAAATGCACTGACAGAGGTCGCTGGGCGAAAAATTCATTTCCATGTCAATCCAACCGGAATTCGTGGGCGTTATCTCAAACTTTCCAATACCAACGCACTAACCGCGATTACGACCAAGATCAACCATAAAATGACGATCAGCCAGCGCTTTAAAGCGTTGCAAGAAGAACTGGACATGGAATCTATCCAACGAATGGAATGTTTTGATATTTCCCATACGATGGGGGAGAGCACGATTGCATCATGCGTGGTGTTTAATCAAGAAGGACCGGTGCGTCAGGAATATCGTCGCTACAACATTACGGGAATCACCGGTGGCGATGATTATGCGGCGATGGGACAAGTCCTCGAACGTCGCTACTCTAAACAGTTAGAAGTGGATAAAATCCCTGATATTATCTTTATCGATGGTGGTAAAGGGCAGTTAAATCGAGCTTATGAGATTTTGCAGCAGTGTTGGGAAGATTGGCCCAAGAGGCCGCGTTTAATCGGTATTGCGAAAGGGGTAACCCGTAAGCCAGGGTTAGAAACCTTGATTACCACCGATGGTCATGAATCACATTTACCTAGTGATGCGCCAGCATTACATTTGATTCAACACATCCGGGATGAAAGCCACAACCACGCTATAGCGGGACACCGTGCGAAACGTGGTAAAACACGCCGAACCAGTACGTTGGAAGGCATTGAAGGTGTTGGACCAAAACGTCGCCAGGCGTTGTTAAAATATATGGGGGGATTACAAGAACTTAAACGAGCAAGTGTTGAAGAAATAGCCAAAGTACCAGGGATTAGCCATTCTTTGGCAGAAAACATTTATCAGGCATTGAAACCATGATGAAAATGCCGCAACATAAACGCGCTACCGATAAGAGCTTACAATTATGCGTTTGAACATTCCGAATATTCTTTCATTAATACGACTTTTTCTCATACCAGTTTTTGTCGTAACCTTCTATCTTCCCTTTAGTTGGGGACCATTTGCTGCTGCCATGGTGTTTTGGGTGGCCGGATTTACCGATTGGTTAGATGGGATGTTAGCGAGAAAACTGGGCCAGACTTCTCGTTTTGGCGCGTTTATCGATCCCGTCGCCGATAAGGTGTTGGTCGCGACGGCGTTAATTGTTATCACAGAACATTACCACACTATTTGGATTACTATTCCTGCAGTGACTATGATTGCTCGTGAGATTATCATTTCAGCATTGCGTGAATGGATGGCCGAAATAGGCAAACGCTCGAGCGTGGCCGTATCTTGGATTGGTAAAGTAAAAACACTGACCCAAATGTTTTCACTTTGGGTGCTGATTTGGCATTACGACAATTGGATGGTTTGGGTAGGTTATATTGCCATTTACGTGGCAACAGTGCTGACCTACTGGTCAATGGTCCAGTACCTGATGGCTGCGAAAGATGATCTCTTGAGTGAAGACAGTATGTAAATCGGTTTAATACACCTATTTTATAAAAAGACGGACAAGGTTCCGTCTTTTTTCGTTTAAGTGGTTCATACAAGGCTGATCTTTTCACGCTACGGTTCAGTTATTTTGATTTAGTGTGACTTATCTCTTGGAAAATTCGGTTATTTTTGCTCTGAATTTAACCGAAAACAGCCTCTTTGGCTGTAAAGTAGCCAAACGACATAAAATTGAAAAAAATTCTGTTGACTCGCTGCATCGAATCCGTAGAATGCATTCCCGTACTCAGGAGCAAGGCGATAAACGCCAAGCTTACTGAAGTTACGAAGGCGCGTTGGCAGAGGGGCTATGCAGCGGATTGCAAATCCGTGGACCTCGGTTCGACTCCGGGACGCGCCTCCATTTGCGACACTAGCTCAGTTGGTAGAGCGCAACCTTGCCAAGGTTGAGGTCACGAGTTCGAACCTCGTGTGTCGCTCCAAATAAAAAGATATGGAACATAAGTTCGGTATCAGATGGTGTTTTACTTTTTCAGTAAAGGCATCGCAACAGAATTGCGTGCCCTGGTGGTGGAATTGGTAGACACAAGGGATTTAAAATCCCTCGGCGTTCGCGCTGTGCCGGTTCAAGTCCGGCCCGGGGCACCATCTATACAAGGTAACGATAACATCGTTACTATGCGACACTAGCTCAGTTGGTAGAGCGCAACCTTGCCAAGGTTGAGGTCACGAGTTCGAACCTCGTGTGTCGCTCCAAACATTGAAGCCCTGACTTTTCGGTCAGGGCTTTTTCGTATATGAAATAAAGTAAGTAACAAGACGTTCTGAGCGTCATTACAGGGCAGGTTGAGGTCACAAAGCGTTTTCATATCTTGGTGAATAAAACTAAAGCTGTTTCTCCATCCACACGTCACATCCGTTATGTTCAGTGCCCGCTTTAGGAGATACTAGGCGATTAAACCCCAGTGACTCATATAATTTGATCGCGCTTGTCATGGTTTTGAGCGTATCGAGATAACAGGACTGATAACCTTGCTCTTTAGCAAAGTCCAAACAGGTTGATGCGAGCTTACGGCCTAGACCGGACCCACGAGTTTCAGCGAGAAGAAATAACTTTCGTAATTCACAACAGTCTGGCTCACTGCCAAATTGGGCAATACCGCCGCCGCCGACCACTTTTCCATCGATTAATGCAATAAAATACTGGCTACCTTGATCGGGGTGGTAATGTTCACTCATCGCCAACACTTCATCATCTGAGGGGCCAAATCCATCCCCAATTGCACCGAATTCAGCACCAACTTGCTGAATTATCTTACAAATCGCAAGGTTGTGACTTGAATCAATGGGAATTATTTCTAGTTGCATATGATCTCCGTATCCAGAAAACAGAAAATTGGGTGGACGTTTAATTTCGACTCTTCATTACGTGAGTCAAAAAGAGTATCGACAAAGGTTAGCAGTTACGTGATTTAACAATCTACTCTTTTTTGTCTCGATAGTGGTTAATGAGTGGCCGAAATTAGGCTTTGGCGCGCATTTCATTTGGCTTTAACTGCCGCTTTCGGTACTATGTACAGCTATTTGAAATACCCCAAGAATCCCTTACGGTCAACCTATCGGGTACCCGTCTGGACACTCTGTCGGGACCCTTGGAACTCGCTCTTGAGTTCCTAAAGGAAACTGCTCATTAGCAGACGAGGAAACAATGCAACATCTACAAGAGATTATTGCTAACGCGACCGCTGCCATCGAGGCTGCTGAGTCGTTAGTCGCACTCGATGAAGTGCGTGTTCAGTATTTGGGCAAAAAAGGTGAGCTAACTGCTCAACTGCAAAGCCTAGGTAAATTGCCACCTGAAGAGCGCCGCACTGCTGGTCAGGAAATCAACAAAGCTAAAGGCGCGGTTCAACAAGCGATCGTAGCGCGTAAAGACGCTCTGCAACGTGCTGAACTAGAAGCGAAATTGGCAGCAGAAACGATCGATGTGACTTTGCCTGGTCGTCGTATCGAAAATGGTGGTTTACACCCTGTCACTCGTACAATCGAACGTATTGAAAGCTTCTTTGGTGAGCTAGGCTTTACCGTTCAGTCTGGCCCAGAAATTGAAGATGATTTCCATAACTTCGATGCTCTGAACATTGCACAAGATCACCCAGCACGTACTGATCACGATACCTTCTTCTTTAATCCTAAGTTGATGCTTCGTACTCACACTTCAGGTGTACAGATTCGTACGATGGAAAACAATCAGCCACCATTGCGTTTTATCGCACCTGGCCGTGTTTACCGTAACGATTACGACCAAACTCATACTCCAATGTTCCACCAAGTAGAAGGTATGTTGGTTGACGAGAAAGTAAACTTCGCTCAGCTAAAAGGTATCTTGAACGACTTCCTATGTAACTTCTTTGAAGAAGATTTAGAAGTTCGATTCCGTCCTTCTTACTTCCCATTCACAGAGCCTTCTGCAGAAGTGGACGTGAAAGGGAAAAACGGTAAATGGTTAGAGGTTCTAGGTTGCGGTATGGTTCACCCGAACGTACTTCGCAGTGTAGGTATCGACCCTGAAAAATACTCTGGTTTCGCATTTGGTATGGGCGTTGAACGTCTTACTATGTTGCGTTACGGCGTAAACGACCTTCGTGCATTCTTCGAAAACGATCTTCGTTTCCTCAAACAGTTCAAGTAATCAGGGGCCCCAAAGAGGGATAGAAACACTATGAAATTCAGCGAATCATGGCTTCGTGAGTGGGTTAACCCTGCGGTGACAACTGACGAGCTTACTCATCAAATTACAATGGCTGGCTTGGAAGTCGATGACGTACTTCCTGTAGCGGGCGACTTCACAGGTGTGAAAGTGGGTAAAGTTGTGGAATGTGCACAACACCCAGACGCAGACAAATTGCGCGTAACTAAAATCGATATCGGTGCTGAAGAGCTGCTGGATATTGTGTGTGGCGCGCCAAACTGTCGTCAAGGTATCAAAGTTGCTGTTGCAACGGTTGGTGCCGTTCTTCCTGGTGATTTTAAAATTAAAAAAGCAAAACTTCGCGGACAACCTTCGCACGGTATGCTGTGTTCATTTTCAGAGCTAGGAATCGATGTTGAATCTGATGGCATCATGGAATTGGCGGAAGATGCAGTACTAGGGACTGATTTCCGTGAATTCTTAGGTCTTAACGATGTAACTATCGATGTTGACTTAACGGCTAACCGCGCAGACTGTTTCAGTATTCGTGGTCTAGCTCGTGAAGTGGGCGTATTAAACCGTGCAGACGTGAACGCTCCAGAAACATCACCAGTACCAAGCACTATCGACGATACTGTTTCAGTTGACGTTCAAGCGCCAGCTGCATGTCCTCGTTACCTAAGCCGCGTAGTTAAAAACGTAAACGTGAAAGCGTCTACGCCAATGTGGATGCAAGAGAAATTGCGCCGTTGTGGTATTCGTTCTATCGATCCTATCGTTGACGTGACTAACTACGTGATGCTTGAACAAGGTCAGCCAATGCACGCATTCGATCTTGCGAAGATTGAAGGTGGCATCGTCGTTCGTTTAGCCGAGCAAGGTGAAAAACTGACGCTACTCGACGGTACTGAAGCTGAACTCCAAGAAGGTACACTTGTTGTTGCTGATAAAGCGAAAGCACTGGCTCTTGCAGGTATCTTTGGCGGTGAACACTCAGGTGTAAGCAGTGACACTCAAGACGTATTACTTGAATGTGCATTCTTTGCGCCAGCAGCGATTCGTGGTCGTGCACGTGAATACGGGTTGCACACTGATTCTTCACTTCGTTTTGAACGTGGTGTGGATTTTGATCTGCAATACGCGGCAATGGAACGTGCAACTCAGCTATTGATTGATATCTGTGGTGGTGACGTTGCTCCTGTTAATGCAACAGAAGCAAGCGCAGAATTGCCAACAGCAAACACAGTGTCACTGCGTCGCACTAAACTGAATGACCTTTTAGGCCATCATGTTGAAGATGCTGACGTCGTAGAGATTCTAGAGCGCTTAGGTCTTTCTGTAGAAAGCACTGATGCAGGTTGGACTGCAACCGCACCAAGCTGGCGTTTTGATATCGCGATTGAACAAGATCTTGTAGAAGAAGTTGGCCGTATTTACGGTTACGACAATATTCCAAACCAAGCGCCTGTTGCTGGCTTGAGCATGAACTTGCACAAAGAAGCAAACTTGCCGCTTAAACGCGTACGTGATCTACTTGTTGACCGTGGTTACCATGAAGCAATTACTTACAGCTTCGTTGAACCAGAACAACAAAAATTGATCGTGCCTGATGTTGAACCTTTAGTATTGCCTAACCCAATTTCTGCAGACATGTCTGCAATGCGTTTAGGTCTGATCCAAGGTCTGCTCAACACGGTTGTACGTAACCAAAAACGTCAGCAACCACGTGTTCGTTTATTTGAATACGGTTTACGCTTTACTCCAGATGAAGCGGCTGAGAACGGTATGCGTCAAGAACCAATTCTTGCGGGTGTGATTTCTGGTACGTTGAATGACGAACACTGGAATATTAATACCGCGACCGTTGATTTCTTTGATCTTAAAGGTGACCTAGAAGCGATTCTCGATCTTACCGCGAATGATAAAGCTTACAGCTTTACCGCAGTAAAACACCCAGCTCTTCATCCGGGTCAAGCGGCAGCTATCCTTGTTGACGGTAAGCAAGTGGGCGTTATCGGTACGGTTCACCCTGAACTTGAACGCAAATTTGGTCTAAACGGCCGCACTGTTGTGTTTGAAATCGAGTGGAATGCGATTGCGACTCGCGTGATTCCTGAAGCAGTTTCATTATCTAAATTCCCATCGAACCGTCGTGATATCGCAGTAGTGGTTGATGATACGGTTGCTTCTGACGCGATTGTTCAAGCGTGTGTGGCTGCTGGTGGTGAATTGCTAAAAGATGCGAAACTGTTTGACGTTTACGTGGGTCAAGGTGTTGAGGATGGTAAGAAGAGTCTTGCTATTGCTCTGACACTACAATCAACAGAACGTACTCTAGAAGAAGCAGATATTTCTACTGCCGTTGATGCTATTGTTGCTCACGTCGGTGAGAAATTTGGTGCATCTTTGCGCGATTAATTGTTATCTATACCGCAAATTTGAAAAACAGGCTCTTATCAAGAGCCTGTTTTTTTATGTCACAAGCGCAGAAAAAGTGTCGCAACTGTTAGAATTATGTCAAGTAACCCCATGATTTATTAGAGAAATTAAAAATTTTGATCGCATCGAAAAATTGACATTTCGTTTTTTAATAATATTTTATTCTAATAAATAACACTTATGTAGGGTAATTATC